>NZ_JBSGCY010000153.1:0-14747 GCF_053602115.1 Nocardia sp. NPDC004582
GCCCGGCCCGGGCCGCGGTGCGATTGCCGTCCGTCGCCGCGATCACCGCCAGCATCAGCTGCAGAGATCCGTAGAGCGACAGCACTTCCGGCTGCGGGTGGTCGGCCGCCGCGCGCGCGGCCAGCGCCGCCACCGACACTCGCGCGGCTTGTTCGGCCTGCTCCAGTCGTTGCAGGCGCAGGAAGGCCTGTGCCATGCGGTAGGTTCCGGCCACCACGCTGAGCGCGTCACCGGATTCCTCGGCCGCGGCCAAGGCGCGATCGGCCGCGACCCAGGCCGCGTCGACCTCCTCCTGCCGGGTGAACGCGGTCGCGGCCACCTGATAGGCGCGCGAGAGCTGGGTCAGTACTTCCGGTCGCCGCGGGGTGTTCGCCCGCGCGGCGTGTTCCAGGTCCGGGATCAGTTCCAGCAGGCTGCCGCCCACCTCGACCAACCGGGATTCGTGCGCCAGCTGCCAAGCCAGGTCCACGCGCTGTTGCAGCTCGGGGAGTTTCGCGTCCGCCGCGCTCGGCTCGAGCATGCGGTCGGCCTCGTCTCCGAAGAGCTGGTCCAATGCCGGATGTCCGGTGAGCAGCAACCGCAGCTGCTCGAAAACCGCCGAGCCGGGCCGATGCCCGTCACCGCGGTCGGCGGCCACCGGTTCGGCGGCTTCGGGACGCAGATCGCGTACCGCCACGCCGAGCACGTCCGCCAGTCTTTGCAGAACGGACAGTCGCTCAACAGGCAGGACGTCTCGCTCGACCTGCGACACCCAGCTTTCCGAGCGGCGAATCGCCGCACCCAGCTCTTTCTGCGATAGTCCCCGCCGCCGGCGTAACTCCGCTACCCGTGCCCCAAGGGTACTTTCGGCCACCGGGTCAAACTCCTTCTGCCTGATCGGCTTTCCCGGCCGTCACCGCCCGCTTGTTTCGCCGATGTCTACCATGCCCTTCTCCTTCCGCCCATTCCTTCCAAGGGGGGATCTGCCGACAAGGATTCCAGACCGGGCGAGCTTACGGCGCACAGTATGGAACATGGATTTTTCTTATTGCACCGCAATTTTTCTGTGTTTAACGTTTGAAGAGGACCCGTCGAACCAAACGGACGACAAGAGGTGGTCATGCCCGGCGAACTTCTCTTCTTCCTACTCGGAGCCGGAATCGGCGGCGCGGCAATGTGGTTCGCGGCGTGCGCCCTAGCGGCCACCAAGTATTCCTCCACTGCGGACGGGGCGACGGTGCAATCGATCACCGCCCGCCTCGAACGCGAGGGTAACCGGAACTCCCGCGCGGCGAAAGGTCAACCAGTCACCCACCGGGCGCCGACCCGATGACGGCCGCCCCCAAAACCGACGAAGTCCATGTGCGCCTGCGGTTTCCCGGCGGAATGATCTTGGATTACCGTGCCGAGCGCGCAATTGCGGAACGCCTCGCTGCGCATTTGAGACCGCATCGCATTGAAGTCACCATCGACGGCATGCCGATCGATCGGCTCGCGCCACTACCGTGCGCGGAACTCTGGGCCGATTGACCATATCCGAAAACGGACCGCGCACTTTGCGTGCACGGTCCGTAACGGTTAACTCCGATCAGAGAACTGATCAGTTGTTCAAAAGGACTTCGGCGATCTGAATGGTGTTCAGCGCGGCGCCCTTACGCAGATTGTCACCCGAGATGAACAGCGCCAGACCACGACCGTCCGGCACACCCGGATCCTGGCGGATGCGACCCACCAGCGACTCGTCCTTACCGGCGGCGGCCAGCGGGGTCGGCACCTCGGTCAGCCGCACACCGGGCGCCTTGGCCAGCAATTCCTCCGCACGCTCCACCGAGATCGGCCGGGCGAACTCGGCGTTGATCGACAGCGAGTGCCCGGTGAAGACCGGCACGCGCACGCAGGTGCCGCTCACCAGCAGATCCGGCAGACCCAGGATCTTGCGGGACTCGTTGCGCAGCTTCTGATCCTCGTCGGTCTCACCGCTGCCGTCGTCCACCAGTGCGCCCGCGAGCGGAATCACATCGAAGGCGATGGGGGCCACGTACTTGTTCGGGGCCGGGAAGTCCACGGCCGAACCGTCGTGCACCAGCTTCTCGGCATCGCCGATCACCGCGCGCACCTGCGAGGCCAGCTCCTCCACACCGGCCAGGCCGGAGCCCGAAACCGCCTGGTAGCTGGACACGATCAGCCGCTGCAGACCGGCCTCGTCGTGCAGCACCTTGAGCACCGGCATGGCGGCCATGGTGGTGCAGTTCGGGTTGGCGATGATGCCCTTGACCAGGTTGCGGGTCGCCTCCGGGTTCACCTCGGAGACCACCAGCGGCACCTCGGGATCCTTGCGCCAGGCCGAGGAGTTGTCGATGACCGTGACACCGGCGGCCGCGAAACGCGGCGCCTGCACCCGGGACATGGTGGCGCCGGCCGAGAACAGCGCGATGTCCAGCCCGGTCGGATCCGCGGTCTCGGTGTCCTCGACCACGATGTCCTTGCCGCGGAACGGCAGCGTCTTGCCCGCCGAGCGCGAGGACGCGAAGAAGCGCACCTCGTCGGCCGGGAAGTTGCGCTCCTCCAGCAGCTTTCGCATGACGGCGCCGACCTGACCGGTCGCGCCGACGACGCCTACCCGCACACCCATGGCTCTACCGTCCCGTCCCGCCGTGCACCACGGCGACCTCGTCGCCGCCCAGATCGAACGCCGAGTGCAGCACCTTCACGGCCTCGTCCAGGTCGGTGTCCTTGACCAGCACCGAGATCCGGATCTCCGAGGTGGAGATCAGGTCGATATTGATGCCCGCGTCCGCGAGCGACTCGCAGAAGGTGGCGGTCACGCCCGGGTGCGACTTCATGCCCGCGCCGACCAGCGACACCTTGCCGATGTGGTCGTCGTAGACGACCTGGGAGAAGCCGATCTCGCCCTGCTGCTTGGTGAGCAGCTCGACGGCCCGCGGGCCCTCCAGCTTGGGCAGGGTGAAGGTGATGTCGGTCTTACCCGTGTCCACCTTGGAGATGTTCTGCAGCACCATGTCGATATTGATCTCGGCATCGGCGACCGCGCGGAACACCTTGGCGGCGTAGCCCGGCTTGTCCGGAATGCCGACCACGGTCACCTTGGCCTCGCTGCGGTCGTGCGCGACGCCCGTGAGGATTGCTTGCTCCAAGGGGATGTCCTCCATCGATCCGGTAATCATGGTGCCCGTCTTGTCCGTGTACGAGGACCGCACATGGACGGGCACGTTGTAGCGGCGCGCGTACTCGACGCAACGCAGCATCAGAACTTTCGAGCCGCAGGCCGCCATCTCCAGCATCTCCTCGTAGGAGACGGAGTCCAGCTTCTGGGCGTCGGAGACGATGCGCGGGTCGGCGCTGAACACGCCGTCCACATCGGTGTAGATCTCGCACACATCGGCATTGAGCGCGGCGGCCAGCGCGACCGCGGTGGTGTCGGAACCGCCGCGACCCAGCGTGGTCACGTCCTTACTGTCCTGGGACACACCCTGGAAGCCGGCGACCAGCACGATGGTGCCCTCACCGAGCGCCTGCTGCACCCGGCCCGGGGCCACATCGATGATCTTCGCGTTGCCGTGCGTGCCGGTGGTGATGACACCGGCCTGCGAACCGGTGAACGAGCGGGCCTCGGCGCCGAGCGAGTGAATGGCCATGGCCACCAACGCGTTGGAGATGCGCTCACCGGAGGTGAGGAGCATGTCCATCTCGCGAGCCGGCGCGGCGGGCGCGACCTGCTGGGCCAGATCCAGGAGCTCATCGGTGGTGTCACCCATGGCCGAGCACACCACGACCACATCGTGGCCCAGCTTCTTGGTCTCGACGATCCGCTCGGCGACCCTCCGGATGCGCTCGGCGGTGGCGACCGAGGATCCTCCGTACTTCTGGACGACGAGAGCCACGGCGGAAATCCTCCAAGATCGACAAACTGCTGCTACCGAGGGTCAAGACTACCGGCCCAGGTCCACGAGATTTCGCCCCACCTCTCGTCGGCCGCTTTCGGCCATCGGCCAGCTATTCCGGCCGCACGCGGTCCAGCCAGGTCACCTGGGCCCCGTTACTGAATTCGCGGCGCTCGGTGACGGCGAATCGGGCGGGCCGGAATCCGCCGGAGAAGAGCGGCAGGCCCGCGCCCGCGATCACCGGGTAACTCTTGATGATCATCCGGTCGACCTCGTCGGCCAGCTGCCCGGCCAGGTTCGCGCCGCCGCAGAGCCAGATGTCCTTACCTTCTTCCTTCTTCAATCGGCGCACCAGCTCGACCGGATCGCCGGTCACCACTTCCACCCGCGGGTTGTCCACGGGGGCCAGGGTGGTGGAGAAGACGTACTGCTTCAGGTGGTCGTACGGGCTGGCGATGCCCGCGGCGAGCGCGGGCTCGTAGGTGCCACGGCCCATGAGCAAGGTGTCCCATTCATTGTTGGGCGTATCGAGCGGAAGGCCCGCGTGCGGACGGATGTGCGTCGGGACGGCCTCGGGGTACCGCTCGTTGAACCAGGCCGCCATGTCGTCGGCCAGCGGATAGAAGTCGACCTGACCCTCCGGACCCGCGATGTAGCCGTCCAGGGAGACCGCCACGTAGTAGACGAGATTTCGCATGCTGTACCGCCTCATTCGTAGTACTGTGTCCGTAGTGGTTACGAACGTAGTACTACAGATGGAGTGGTGTCAATGGTTCGGACGAATCCCGAACGGCGCAATGCCCTGATCGACGCGGCCATCGAGGTCCTGGCCCGCGACGGGGCCCGCGGGCTAACGTTCCGCGCGGTCGACAAGGAGGCCGGCGTCCCGGCGGGCACGGCCTCCAACTACTTCCCGAATCGGGACGAACTGTTCGTACAGGCGGGCCACCGCTTCTACGAACGGCTACAACCCAGCACCGAGACGATGGACCATTTGTTCACCGGGCCACGCACCCGCGAGACCATCGCCGAACTGATGGCCGAGACCGTCGCCCGGATCACCGGGTTTCGCACCGGCTACCTCGCCCTGCTGGAACTGCGCCTCGAGGCCACCCGCCGTCCGGAGCTGCAGGCCATCCTCACCGAACGGGTGCGGGCCGATCTCGAGTTCAATGTCCGCAATCATCTGGACTCCGGTCTGCCGGGCGACGCCGACTCGGTGCGACTGCTGTACCTGGCCCTGAACTGGCTGATCGTCGAACGACTCACGCTGCCCGGCATCTTCGACGACGACGAGGCGGCCCGGCTGATCCGGATGGCCGTCGAGCGCGCGATCCCGACCTTGTGACCAGGATCACCTTCGGCGAATAATCGCAAGCATGCGAGCAAGTGTCGGTGACCATCTGGTCATCCATGGGCGCAATGTGGGCCTGCCCGATCACACCGCCGAGATCGTCGAGGTGCGAGGCACGGACGGTGAACCGCCCTACGTCGTGCGCTTCGACAACGGCCGGACCAGTCTGGTGTACCCGGGTCCGGATTCGGTGGTCGAATCGGGCTGAGCCGTCCCGGCCACCGGGTCACCTCTACGCCCTCCGCCAATGAATTCCACCCCCGCCGCAGCCGGGGTGGATTCCCGTGCGGAGCAGGGACATTACGACAAATCAGACCGACCAGTCGGTCAGAAGTGGCCGGATGCGCAGTTGACTCTCGCAGCGACCCTGGTCACAATCGGTCCCCGAGTGGAGGGTAGATATGCGCACGAAAACTGACCACCGGTTCGTGATCGACCTCGATCCCGATCAGGTGATGGACGCGTTGCTCATGGTCGAGCAGATGCCCGACTGGTCGCCCTCGCACCAGGACGTCCGGGTCGCCAGCCGCGACAAGTTCGGCCGCCCGAAGCGGGTCTACGTCTCGGCCAGCCTGATGGGCCGCCCGGACCGGCAGGTCGTCGAGTTCACCTGCACCGAGACCCGCGTCGAATGGCGGGTCACCGAGTCCAGCGCCGGCGCCGGCGGCACCAGCTGGTTCGATCTCGCCGAAATCGAGGACGGCGCAACCGAAGTCTGGTACCACTCCGAGCTCTACCTGCCGATCCCGATGCCCGGCATGGTCCTCAAGCGCAGCGCGCGCCGCGAGGGTGAGGCGCTGATCAGCAACTTCATCGCCTTCGTCGAATCCGTCACCGGTCTGCAGGGCCTCGGCGAGGTCGAAGCCGCCCCGGCCGAGGCCGCCGAACCCGCGCCCTACGCCGAGGGCTACGAGCAGGGCGGATACGCCCAGCCCGGCTACCCGCAGCCCGGCTACGCACAGCGCCTGGACTACGGCCGCGGCTTCGAACCCGGCTTCGGCACCGCGTAGCGCCGGGAACCCGCTTGACGCCGACGGCGAACACTCGCGACTGACACTGCCGTTCGCGCGCTCGACCCGGCAGGATGTCTGCCATGCCCGGTTCGGTTCGCACCCGCATGACCCCGGTCGCCGAGGACGCCTCGGTGACCCAGCTGGAACTGTTCTTCGACCTGGTGATCGTCTTCGCCTTCACCATGGTCACCGACTTCGCCGCGCACCAGACCACGGCCGTGAATCTGCTGCGCGCCCTGCTGATCCTGGCCATGCTGTGGTGGGCCTGGATCGGCTACTCCTGGCTCGGCAATGTGATCAAGGCCGACGAGGGCATCGCCCGGGTGGCCATGTTCGTGGCCATGGGCGGGGCCTTCATCATCGCGCTCACCATTCCCGAGTCCTTCCACGATCTGCCGGGCGGCTGGTACGGGCCACTGGTCTTCGTCATCGCCTACCTGGCCGTGCGGCTCGTCCACCTGACGGTGTTCTGGATGGCCAGTACGCACGACGCCCAATTGCGGCGACAGGTGATCCGCTGGGCCGCGGGCTCACTCAGCGTGCCCGCCATCCTGCTCGTCGCGGGCGCGTGCACCACGGGCGCCGCCCAGCTGGGGCTGTGGCTGGCCGCGCTGGTGTGCGACATGGGGTGGACCCTCTTCGCGGGCAACGAATGGCGGCTCTACTCGGCCTCGCACTTCGCCGAGCGGTACGGGCTGATCGTCATCATCGCGCTGGGCGAATCGATCGTGTCCATCGGCGTCGGCGTGGCCGGACTGCCGATCTCGTGGTCCATCGCGGTCGGCTCGATGCTGGGGCTCGGCGTGGCCGGGCTGCTGTGGTGGGCCTACTTCGATGTGGCCGCGCTGGTGGTGGAACGCGCCATGCATCACGCCCAGGGTGCGCGCCGCGTCCAGATCGCCCGCAACTGCTACACCTTCTGGCACTTCCCGATGATCGCCGGAATCGTGGCCATGGCACTGGGTTTGAAGAAGGTGCTCAACTACGTGGGTGGGGCGCAAGGGCATTCGCTCAGCGACCAGCTGCACGGCATCCCGCTGTTCGCGCTGTACGGCGGCGTGGCGGCGTACCTGCTGGCGCTGGCCGGTTTCCGGCACTACGCGACCGGCACGGTGCTGGTGCCGCGACTGGTGACGGCCGCGATCCTGCCGGCGCTGATTCCGCTCGCCTCCGCGCTGCCCGCGCTGGCGGCCCTCGGCATCCTGTGCGCGGTGCTGCTGGCGCTGATCTTGTTCGAGGTGGTGCGCTACGCCCAGCCGCGCGATCTCATCCGGCACGGGACGAACTGAGCGGTCATGCGGGCGCCTCGGCGCCCGGCACGCGCCGGTTGTCGATCGACTCCGGCACCTTGGTGCCCGCGTGCACCGCGGCGCGGAGCTGATTGATGTTCTCGCGCAACGCGTCCGCGACCAGTTCGTCGGTGCGCGGATCGGCCAGCACCTGGAAGATGACCCGGAAGCTGGCGTCGGCGATGCCGCGGATCATCTCCTCGTGGAACGGGATGTAGCGCACCTTCCCCAGCTGCGGGTCGCTGCGGATCACCTCCACGATCATCTGGTCGATCTCGGAACGGTTCTCCTCCAGCGCGCTCGCGATATTGCGGGTGTAGTGCCCGGCGCGCATCACCTCGCCGACCTCGTCGAGCACCCGGATGGTGAGGGGGCGTTCGATGGCCTCGACGATGGCCCCGATCGACCGGTTCACCACGGCCGCGGTGATCCGGTCGCCGAAGGCGCGGTCGGCCACCCGGCCCAGCCGCACCGCGATGACGACGATCCGCAGCAGCCGGAAGCCGCGGAAGAACGGGGAGGTCACCGGAATCATGCCGAGGACCTCGTACCAGTAGATGAACGGGAACGTCCAGCTCCAGCCCTCGCGCCGCCAGCGCCACAGGAATTCGGCCAGGAAGACCACGCAGATGCTGTAGTCCGCGATCCGGATCAGCCGGTAGGTGTGGTCCGAGACCGGGAAGAAGGTGATCCAGGTGACCAGGACGACGGAGACCACCGCGAGCGCGAGCATGACGAAATCGCTCCATAGAGCAGGGGGCTTGCGCGGAAACTCATCGGCCTCCGGTTCGTCGAGCACGGTCACGACGTCCCCTTCCTCCTCGAACGGTCCCGCCAGCGTAGTCGGCGCAAACACCCGGCGAGGCAGTGTTCCGCACCGCAACTTTCCTGCCGACCGGTCTTTCCCGGTCGCAGAATTCCGCGCGGCAAGCTTGTCCACAGCCCCGGCGGGAACTGTGGACAACGTCGAAAGACGTTCCGCCCGGCTACTTTCCGGCGCGGATGATGGCCTCGATATTGCGTTCGGCGATCGCGGTGATGGTCAGCGACGGGTTCACCGTGGCCGTGCTGCCCGGAATGGCCGCGCCGTCCATGACGTACAGACCCGGGTGGCCGGCGACCCGGCCGTAGCCGTCGGTCGCGCGTCCGAGCACCGCGCCGCCCAGCGGGTGCGCGGTGAAGAAGCCCTGCGCGTCGAAACCGATGGCGTTGTAGTCCATCATCGCGCCGCTGGCCTGCCCCACCTTGCGATCGACGGCGCGGCAGGCGTCCACGATCCGGCCCTGCGCGTCCCGCGGCCAGGCCAGTCCCACGGCGTCGCGGCCGCGGTCGTAGCCGAAGCGGGCGCGGGTCGGGTCCAGCACGATGCCCAGCGAGGCGATGGCGCCGGTGTCCACGGGAATGCCCGGCACGTACCAGTTCTCGAGGTGCAGCGGCATGCCCGAGTCGTCGAAGATGCGGCTGGCGCTGGGCACCCCGCCGCCGTTCATGGACGGGTAGCTGAAGCTGCGGGCCAGCACCACGTCGCCATTGGTGCCCCAGCCGTCGCCGATGTGCTCGTTGAGGTTGCGCAGGGTGCCGGTGGCCTGGGCGCGCACCAGCAGCTCGGAGGTGCCGACCGAGCCCGCGCCCAGGAACAGCTTGTCGCAGGTGAGGGTGCGGGTGCGCAGCACCTGGCCGGTCGGGGCCAACTTGCTCACGGTGACAACGTATTTGCCGTTGGCGTCCTGGCCGATGGTGTCGACCCGGTGGCCCGGGAAGATGCCGGTGCGGCCGGTGCCCTCGGCGTAGCGCAGGTAGTTCTGGTTGAGGTCGAACTTCGCGCCGTTGGAGTTGCCGAGATTGCTGCGCGCTGCGGTGGCCGAGGCGCGGCTGTTGCCCGCCAGCTCGGCGCGCAGCACGTCCCAGTTGAAGATGGAGTCGTTGGCCTCCGGCGTGTACCCCGCGGCCCGGACCTGCTGATCCCACACCCGCGAGTGTGCGAACGGCGCGGAGTCGTAGATGTCCTGCGGCATCGTGGACAGCCGCAGCATCTGCCGGACCCGCGGGTAGTACACCGAGTCCAGCTCGTCGAAGTTCACCACGCCGCCGAAGACGTGGTCGAACAGGTGCTTCGGCGGCGCGACCATGGCGCCGGTGAACACGATCGACCCGCCGCCCACCGCGGAGGCGCGCCACACGTCGATGCCGGGGTACTCGGTGACGTCCAGGACGCCGCCGAAGTCCGCGACCGGCACGGGCACCTTGGTGATGCCGGTGAAGCTGGTGCGATGCCAGAAGCCGCGTCCGTCGGGTAGGTCGTCGCCGGTGAAGATCTCCCGCCACGGGTCGTTGGGCCAGCGGGAACCACGTTCCAGCACCGTGTTCTGAATGCCGGCCTCGGCCAGGCGCAGCGCGGTCACGGCGGCGCCGAAGCCGGAGCCGATGACGATGGCCTCGGTGTGCTCGGGTGGATCCGGCAGCGGCGCAAAGATTTCCGGGACCCACGCCTCGTACAGGGCGTTCATCAGCGGATTGGCCGACGCGGTCCCGGCGCCGCGCGAGGCGGCACCCGTTCCGACGCCCGCCAGTAGTGCCGCCATCCCGGCAGCCTTCAACATGGTGCGCCTACGCAACCGGTCACCTCCCTCATCACGCGTGACCGCGCGCGAGATTACCGGCCGGTCGCCGTCGCCTCAATACCTTGGTGAGAGATCACCAATCGGACATTCGGGACGGCTATGGCGCGGCGCAAGCCCCCGATCCCGTGGGCGACGCCGGAATCAGCCCGCCATCAGGCCCGGAGGCGCTCCCGGCGGAGCTGATCGACCTCCGGAAGCTCCAGCGACGGAAGCGAATCCACACCGAGCGCGCGGCCCAGCAGGTAGTCGGCGAGCTCGGGATTGCGGGCCAGGGCGGGGCCGTGCATGTAGGTGCCGAGCACCGAACCCTGGATGACGCCCTCGAGCCCGTCCCCGACGCCGTTGCCGACGCCCTTGGTGACCCGGGCCAGCGGTTTGGCGTCGCCGCCGAGTTTGGTTCCGCCGCGATGGTTCTCGAAGCCGGTGAGCGGCTGGGACAGGCCGGGCACCAGCGGCTGGGTGGCGACCTCGCCGATGGCCCGCTTGTCCTGGGGGGCGGTGGTGACGTCGAACAGGCCCACGCCGTCGACGCGCTCGCCCGACGACGTCTCGTACCAGTGGCCCAGCACCTGGATGGCCGCGCAGATGGCCAGCACCGGCGCGCCCCGCCCGGCGGCCTCCTGCAGGCCGGGATAGCGCTGCAGATGGCGGGTGGCCAGTCGCTGCGCCGAATCCTCCGCGCCGCCGAGGGTGTAGAGGTCCAGCGAGTTGGGAACCGGCTCGGTGAGCGGGATCTCGACGATCTCGGCGTCGTAGCCGCGCATGCGCAGCCGCTGGCGCAGCACCACGGCATTGCCGCCGTCGCCGTAGGTGCCCATCACGTCCGGAAGCACGAGGCCGATGCGGACGGTCGATTCTCGTGTCATGCCTTGGCGCCCGTCTTCTCTTCGAGGTCGCGGTTCAGGTCGCGGAACGCGGTGTAGTTGGCCAGTACCTCGACCCGTCCGGGCGGGCACGAGGCGATGGCGCGCAACGGATCCGCGACCGTGATGTGTTCCACGCCGGCGTAGGTGAGGCGCACCGCGAGGTCGGTGGCGCGTTCGCCGGCGGCCACCACCTGGGTGCCCTCGAAGTGCTCGAAGCGCACGTCCCACAGCCAGGACAGGTCCTCGCCGTCGGGCACCTGGCCGTTGACCGCGATCACCAGACCCGTTGCGGCCGGGTCGATCATGGACAGCGCCTCCTGCCAGCCGGCCGGGTTCTTGGCCAGCAGCATGCGGGTGCTGCGGCCGTCCACGTCGACGCTGCGGTAGCGGCCCGCGATCTCCTTCACGGTGCCGGTGGCCGCGGCGGCCACGGCCGGATCCGCGCCCAGCGCGACCGCGGCGGCGACCGCCTGCGCGGCATTGCCGCGGTTGGCGCGGCCCGGAAGGGCAAGGGCGAGCGGCAGTTCCAGGCCGTCAGGGCCGTGCAGGCCCGCCTCGTCGACCCGCCACCGCGGTTCCGGGCGCTGGAAGTCCGCGCCCGTGCTGTACCAGTGCTCGCCCTCCCACACGATGGGCTCGCCGCTGCGCGGGCAGCTGGTGGCGTCCACCGCCCAGCCGCTGCCGGCCGAGACCCACACCACGTTCGGGTGGTCGTAGGCGATGGAGGTGACCAAGACGTCGTCACAGTTGGCGATGAGCACGGCGGCGGGATGCCGGGCCATGCCCTCGCGCAGGCGGCGCTCGATCATATTGATCTCGCCGACCCGGTCGAGCTGGTCGCGGGAGAGATTCAGCAGCACCACCACCGACGGGTTCAGGGCGTCGGCGACGTGCGGCAGGTGCAGTTCGTCCACCTCGATGGCCGCCAGCGGGGCGGTGCGGTGCGCGGTGAGCGCGGCCACGATCCCGGCGTCCATGTTGGCGCCGTCGGCCTGGGTGGCGACCCGGCCCAGCGACCGCAGCGCCGCGGTGGTCATGCGGGTGGTGGTGGACTTGCCATTGGTGCCGGTGACCAGCACCGTGCGCTTCCCGCGACCGAGCTGCGTCATGAGCGAGGGATCGATCTTCAGCGCGATCAACCCGCCGATCATCGAGCCGTTGCCCCGCCCGGCCCGCCGCGAGGCCCACGACGCCGCCGTCGCCGCCCGCAGCGCCAGCTGTCCGCGCATCGAGATGTCTGCCACGACCGCGAGTTTATGGGGAACGAGGAATCAGCGTGCAGGCGGTGGTGGCGGCGGCGCCGTGATTCGCGCCGCAATCAGTCGTTGTAGAGCTTCTTCTGATAGCTGTCGGCGCTGTAGTACTCCTCGAGCTGTTCGACGGTCTCGGGTGTGGTCGGCTGCACATCCTTGACCAGCCGCGCCGTGCCCGGCAGCGTGTCGGCCGCCCACCGCTCCGGTTGCCAGAGGCCGCTGCGCATGAACGCCTTGGCGCAATGGAAGAAGATCTGCTCGATATCGATCTCGATGGCGAGGATCGGGCGATGGCCCTTGACGATCATGTCGTCGAAATACGGTGCGTCCCGCAGCAATCGGGCGCGGCCGTTGATCCGCAGGGTGTCGTTGCGGCCCGGGATCATGAAGAGCACCCCCACGTGCGGATTGCTCAGGATATTGAGGTAGCCGTCCGCGCGGCGGTTGCCGGGCCGCTCCGGGATCGCGATGGTCTTGTCGTCGAGCACCCGCACGAAGCCGGCCGGATCGCCCTTCGGCGAGGCGTCGCAGGTGCCGTCCGCGGCGCTGGTGGCCAGCACCACGAACGGTGAGCGCGCGATCCACTCCCGATCCCGCTCGTGCAGGGTGTAGCGGTCCTTGTTCCGGGGCCGCGGAGCGACCTCCCCCAGCAGTTCACGCAGTTCGACCGGGTCCGTGATCTCGCTCATGTACCCGATTCAACGCGCACGGGAGGGCCTCACACCAGCGCTTTTCCGCCGGTGTGAGGAATTCCCTAGGCGTCGAACAGATTCGGCTGCCCGGCCGCGTACCGCTGCGCGTCCAGCTGCCGGAACGGCTCCAGCTCCGGTGCGCGGTAGAGCATGAACAGCTTGCAGCGCGGGGCGTCCGAACCGGTCACGTCGAGCAGCTTGTTGACCGCGGCACGGGCCGATTCCGAAGCACCTTCCATGGTGGCGAGGTCCACGTTGGTGCGTACGTAATCGCCCGCCAGATACAGGTTCTGGAGGCTGTCGGAATGCGAATCCGGGCGCAGCGCCAGCGAACCCGCGGTATTGATCAGCAGCGGGTCGGCATTGGTGTTGCGCTGCTGCGCCGCGTCCCATGCGATGCCGGTGTCGAGGAACCAGGAGTGCAGGTCGTCCTTGCGCAGCAGCTCACCGCGGTCGTTGAGGTGCGCGTCGAGCTGCGCCCAGGTCTCGCGGGCGATCTCCTCGTGGGTGCACTCCTTGGCCGGCTTGCCGTAGAGGATGCCCGGGGTGTTCCAGTCGGAGATGTCGACCGACAGGCAGTCCTGCACGGTGCCGTCGCCCAGACCGGTGACCGGGGTGCGATTCCAGAACTGGCCCTGCGCGATCGAGGTGAGCGACCACGGCGAATCCACGTAGGCGACGTGGCCGCGCGCGATATCGGTGCGGCGGCGCAGGAAGAACTGGATACCGCTCATCCAGTCCACGGTGAGCTGGTTCATGCCCGCCAATTCCGGCCGCAGCGACAGGATCTCGGGGGTCCACAGGGTGCGGGCCACCTCGACCGGCAGCGCGCTCACGAAATGGTCGGCCTCGATTGTCTGGGCCGCCCCGGACGAATCCACCATCCGCGCACCGGAAATCCGCGCCCCGTCCAGTTCCAGTCCACGGATCTCGGCGTTGACGAAGGTGACGCCGAGTTCGCGCAGCCGGTTGACCCAGGGGTCGATCCAGGCCTCGTTGGTGGAGCCGTTCAGCAGCCGGTCGAGCGGGCCGTCATTGCCGGTCTCGAGCGGGTTGCCCAGGAACTGCTCACCCATATTGCCGATGGTGCGGGTGCTGGCCTTGTCGTCCTTGGCGGCCACCAGCAGGGTGGTCAGCGTTCTGGACAGCAGCATGCGGAATTCGTTGGAGCGCTTGCCCGCACCGACGTAGTCCCGCCACGCCACGCTGTCCCACTGGCCATTGCGCCGCGCGTCGCAGCTGGTGTTGAAGACCAGCAGGCGATTGGCGAAGTAGAGGGCGTCGGCCGTGCCCATATTGGTGGAGGTGGTGATCGCGGACCCGACGGTTTCGCGGAAATTGTCGGGGGTGGACCACGGCTTGCCGGCCTTGCCCATCGGAATGATGGTGTCGTCGGTGCCCTTGCGCGAGAAGCGCGCCTCCGAGGCCGCGACCAGGTTGTCCCATACACCATTGGCATTGCCCGCGAACGGGATTCGCCGCATGGTGTCAGGAATGTGACGGTAGAAGCCGGGGAAGAAACGGAATCCGTGCTCACCCCACAGTTCCGGCTTCCCGTCCTTGCCACTGCCCGGGACGGGGATACTGCGCGCCTTGCCGCCCAGTGCCCGCCGCTCGTACAGGGTCACCTCGAAACCGCGTTCGGCCAGTTCGTGCGCCGCGGTCAGACCCGCGACGCCGCCGCCCAGCCGGACCTGGCCCGCGACGACGCCGCCCGCGCGTATTTCCTGCTGCCCGACGGCAATCCGAAGCAGGCGGGCACCACGCTGGTCAATCCG
>NZ_JBSGCY010000154.1:0-14356 GCF_053602115.1 Nocardia sp. NPDC004582
CGCCGCGCGGGCGGGCGCATTGCGGTCGCGCCCGCCACCGTCCGGGAGCTGCGGGAAGGCTCGGTCGACGAGGTCGGGGAAGGGACGGTGGAACGGCGGGGTCCGGACGCCGATGTCGCCGCGACGACGCTGCGGCGGCTCGGATTGCCGCCGGGCGTTCCCGCCGCGCCGTGCCGCGTGGCCGCTCTGCTCGGCGACCCGGACCTGGTGGTCGACGGCATCGTCGGCATTTCCGGGCACGGCTCCTTGCGCCCGGTGGCGGCCGGGCTGGTCGCGGGCGTGCGGTGTCCGATCATCGCGGCCGACCTGCCCAGCGGCGTCGACCCCGATACGGGCTGCGTGGACGGTCCGGCGGTGCGCGCCGATGTCACCGTCGCCTTCGGCGCGCTCAAGCCGGTGCACGCGCTGGCCGCGCCGTACTGCGGGCGAATCGAGCTGGTGCCCATCGGGTTACGGCTGCCCGACGCGAATGTGATCGCGCTGGAACCGCGCACGGTCGGAGCGCTCTGGCCGGTGCCCGGGCCCGCCGACGACAAGTACACCCAGGGCGTCACCGGCGTGTGCGCGGGCAGCTCCACCTATCCGGGCGCGGCCGTGCTGTGCGCCGGCGGGGCGATCGCGGCCACGTCGGGCATGGTGCGCTACGCGGGCACCGGCGCCGAACAGGTGCTCGCGCATTTTCCGGAAGTGATTGCCGCGGAATCGATTTCCGCTACCGGGCGCGTGCAATCCTGGGTCTTCGGGCCGGGCGGGGGCACCGATTCCGCGGCCCATGACCGGTTGGCCGAGATCCTCGCCACCGACCTTCCCGTAGTGGTGGACGCCGACGGCCTCACCCTCCTCGCCGCGGATCCCGACCTGCTCACCGGGCGCACCGCCCCGACGGTGCTCACCCCGCACGCCGGTGAGTTCGCCCGCCTCACCGGCTCCGAACCGGGCCCCGACCGGGTAGCCGCGGTGCGCAAGCTCGCCGAATCCTGGCATGTCACAGTCCTTTTGAAGGGGCGAGCCACCGTGGTGGCCAGCCCCGGCCACCCCGTCCTGGTCAATGAGGCGGGTGGCAGCTGGGCCGCGACCGCCGGTTCCGGCGATGTCCTGTCCGGCATCATCGGCGCACTCCTGGCCCGCGGCCTGCACCCCGCTGTCGCCGCCGCCTCCGCCGCCCGGGTCCACGCCCTGGCCGCCAATCTCGCGGCCCACTCCGCCACCACCGCGGGCGCCCCGATCTCCGCTTCCCCCTTGCTCTCCCACATCCGCGAAGCCATCGGAACCCTGCGGGAACTCGCGGCCTGACCGCCGGGAGGTTCCCCGAGCATTGGTGGCTCGGCGGACGACTGCTCGCGGGGGGCGAGGATCGCCACCGGAGTCGAGGACTACATCAACCGGTGGTAGCCGCGGTGTGCAGGGCGGTGCGGGCGGCGGCGATGACGGGATGGCCGCCGGTACCGCGGCGGTAGGCGAGGTGTGTGCGGCGGCGGGTGGGGAGCGGGGTGAGGGTGACGGTGGCGGGGGCGGAGTGGGTGCCGAGGTCGGGGACGAGGGCTACGCCCTGGGCGGCCGCGACCAGGTTCAGGACGGTGCCGAAGTCGTCGGCGTGGTGGCGGATGCGGGGGGTGAAGCCCGCGGCCAGGCAGGCGCGGACGGTCATTTCGTGGCAGAGGGTGCCCGGCGTACCCGCGATCCAGGGGGAATCGGCTTGGGCGGCAAGGGGTCCGGGGGTCAATGTGGCCAGGTGGATGGTCTCTTCGAAGAGGGGTTCGGTGTCCAGGCCCGGCTCGGGGGTGAGGGGGACGTAGTCGTATTCCTGGAGGAGGGCGATATCGAGGGTTTCGGCGCGCAGGGCCGCGGGGGCGGCCGCGGGGTCCAGCTCGGTGACGAGGAGTTCCAGCAGGGGGTGGTCCCGGCTGAGGGTGACCAGCGCGGGCGAGAGGATGTGGTGGACGGCGGTGGGGAAGGCGCCGATGCGCAGGGTGCCGGTGAGTTCGATTCGGGCGGAAGCGAGTTCGGCGGTCGCCTGTTCCAGGACGGCCAGGATGGTTTCGGTGTGCTCGACCAGCCGCAGCGCGGCGGGGGTGAGGACGACGCTGCGGCCGGTGCGTTCCAGCAGCGGCACCCCGGCTTCGCGTTCCAGGGCGGTGAGCTGCTGGGAGACGGCCGAGGGCGTGTAGGTGAGGGCATCGGCGACGGCGGCGATGGTTTTCCGGTGCGCGAGTTCGCGGAGCAGGCGCAGCCGGCGGACATCCAGCATCAGTTGATCTTATGCTCGGGGATAGAAACGTGAAATAGACCTGACGCATCTGCTCGACCAGGCTGGGGGCATGACATTCAACGGCCTCTACGTTCCTCTGGTCACGCCCTTCACCGCCGACGACGGACTGGCCGCGGACGCCCTGGAGGCGCTCGCCCACGAGGTCCTCGACGCCGGCGCGGCGGGCCTCGTCGCGCTGGGCACCACCGGCGAACCCACCACCCTCACCCGCGACGAGCAGCGGCGCGTCATCGATATCTGCGCCCGCGTCTGTGCCGACCGCGACGCCGCCCTGATCGTCGGCGCGGGCTCGAACGCCACCCTCGACTCGGCGCGCGCCCTGTCCGCCCTCGACCCGCGCGCCACCGCCGCCCTCGCCGTGGTCCCGTACTACAACCGGCCCTCGGAAGCCGGTGTGGTGGAGCACTTCCGGGTGCTCGCCGCCGCCAGCCCGGTGCCGGTGCTGATCTACCACATCCCCTACCGCACCTCCCGCACCCTGACCGCCGAAACCCTGTGCCGCCTGGCCGAACTGCCGAACGTGGCGGGCTTCAAATACACCGCGGGCGGCATCGACGAGACCACGGTTGCCTTCCTGGCCCGCGTCCCCGGGCACGTCTCGGTGCTGGCCGGCGACGATCTGTTCGCCGCCCCGCTGCTGGCGCTGGGCGCGTCCGGCGCGATTCTCGCGTGCGCCAATGTCGCACCTGCGGCCTACGCCGACCTGGTCGCGGCCTGGCGCACCGGCGCGCTCGACACCGGTCGCGCCCTGGGCAACCGGCTGGCCCCGCTGGCCCACGCCCTGTTCGCCGAACCCAATCCCATTGTGGTGAAAGCGGTCCTGGCCGCCCAGGGCCGAATCCCCACCCCGAACGTGCGGCTCCCGCTGCTCCCAGCGAGCTCCGAAGCCCTCGCCGCGGCGCTGGCCGCCGTGCCCATGGCGCTCGCCACCGCGATCTGATTCCGCCCCGCGCCGGCCGCCCCGACTCGGGTGTGACGCGAATCGCCCCTGCCCGGATGGCAGGATCGGTGGTGTGAAGCAGCCCGACCCACAGGTGGAAACCCTCGTCGACCTGGACGCCATCGCCCACAACGTGCGCATTCTGGCCGAGCACGCCGGTGACGCCGCGGTCATGGTCGTGGTGAAGGCGGACGGGTACAACCACGGTGCGGTCGAGGTCGCGCGGGCGGCACTCGCGGCGGGGGCGCGGGAACTGGGCACCACCACGGTCCGCGAGGCGGTGGCATTGCGGGCCGCCGGGATCACCGCGCCGATCCTGTGCTGGCTCAACACCTCCGACGCCGACTACGCGAGCGCGATCGGCGCCGATATCGAGATCGGGGTGTCGGCGCTCGCGCAGCTGGAGGCGGTGGCCGCGGCCGCCCGCCGGCTGGGGCGCGTCGCGACCGTCAGCCTGAAAGTGGATACCGGGCTCAACCGCAACGGGATTCCCGCCGCCGAATACCGGGAGGTCCTGGACCTGCTGCGCTCGCTGGTCGACGCCGGGACGGCCCGGCTGCGCGCGATCTTCTCGCACCTGGCGCTCGCCGATCAGCCCGATCACCCGGTGAACGACCGGCAGCGCGAACGCTTCCTCGAGTTCATCGCCACCGCCAAGGAACACGGCCTCGAACCCGAACTGGTGCACATCGCGAATTCCGCTGCCGCGCTGACCCGCCCGGACCTGGCCTTCGACATGGTTCGCCCCGGCATCGCCGTCTACGGCCTGTCACCGATCCCGGAACTGTCCGACTTCGGGCTGCGCCCGGCCATGAGCTTCCGCGCCCGCGTGCTGCGCGTGAAGCGGGTGGCCGCGGGGGAAGGCGTCTCCTACGGCCACGACTGGATCGCCGAACACGACACCACCGTCGCGCTGCTGCCCGCCGGATACGCCGACGGCGTGCCGCGCACCCTCGGCGGAAAATTCTCGGTGTGGCTGGGCGGCGCGCGCCGTCCCCAGATCGGGCGGGTGTGCATGGATCAGATCGTGGTGAACCTCGGCGAGAACGAGGCCGGAGTCCAGGCGGGCGACACCGCGGTGCTGTTCGGCGGCGAGCCCGGACACCCGCGCGCGCAGGAATGGGCCGACGCGCTCGGCACCATCAACTACGAGATCGTGTGCAATCCGCGCGGCCGTGTCGTGCGCGACCACATCGGGGGCGACCGATGAACGACCACCGCATGCTCACCACCGTCGAGGACACCGAGGCGCTGGGCCGTGAGCTCGCCGAACAGCTGCAGGCCGGGGACCTGGTCATCCTCGACGGCCCGCTGGGCGCGGGCAAGACCGCGCTCACCCGCGGCATCGCCGCCGGGCTGGGCGTCCAAGGACGGGTCAGCTCACCGACTTTCATCATCGCCCGCCAGCATCGCGCCGGCGCGCACCCGGGCGCGGTGGCGCTGGTGCACGTGGACGCCTACCGGCTCGGCGGTGACCTCGACGAACTCGACGCCCTCGACCTCGACACCGATCTCGACCACGCGGTCGTGGTGGTGGAATGGGGTCTCGGCGTGGCCGAACACCTGGCCGACCGCCACCTGCGGGTCCAGCTGCGGCGCGAACCCGAGTCCGATGTCCGCACCGCGGAATGGGAGTGGGTCGCCGCCACCTGATCCGGCGCGAGATTCCCGCTGGCAGACACCACGCCGAGTGGGCTGTACCACCCGGTATTGTTGAGGCAATCATGCTGATATTGGCTGTCGACACCGCGACTCCCGCCGTCACAGCGGGACTGGTGGAACTGGAACCGGCGCAACCCGGGTCGAACGCACCGCGCATCACCACGATCACCGAACAGGTGACCGTGGACGCACGCGCGCACAACGAGGTGCTGACGCCCCAGATCCTGCGCTGCCTGGCCGAGTCCGGGCGCTCCCGCGCGGACATCGCGGCGGTCGTGGCCGGTATCGGCCCGGGACCGTTCACCGGACTGCGGGTCGGCATGGCCACCGCCGCCGCCTTCGGCGACGCGCTCGGCCTGCCCGTCTACGGGGTGTGCAGCCTCGACGCCATCGCCGCCGACACCGAGAGCTATCTGCGCGAGAGCTCCGACCCGGTCGAACTGCTGGTCGTCACCGACGCCCGCCGCCGCGAGGTGTACTGGGCGCGCTACCGCGCCGTCCCCGGCAGCCTGGTGCTGGAACGCTGCGAAGGCCCCGAGGTGAGCAAGCCCGCCGACCTGGATCAGGCCGCCGCCACGCTGATCGCCGGATCCGCCTCGCACGTCGACTATTTCGACCTGCCCGTGCTGCCGGTCGAGACGCCGTCCCCGGCCGGGCTGGTGCGCCGCGCCGCCGCCGACATCCTGTCCGGCGTCGTCCCCGCCCCGCTGGTACCGCTGTACCTGCGCCGCCCGGACGCCGTCGAGAAGAGTTATGCGCAGGTGGGCCGATGACCATCCGCATCGAACCGATGCGGCCCGCCGACGTCACCCGCTGCGCACAGCTCGAGCAGGTGCTATTCCCCGAGGACGATCCCTGGCACGAGGTGTCGTTCCTGTCGGAACTGGCCGGACCGCACAACCGCTACATCACCGCCCGCGACGCCGGCGGGACCATGGTGGGCTACGCCGGAATCGCGTTGCTCGGCACCGCCGAACACCCCGAGGCCGAGGTCCACACCATCGGCGTCGACCCGGAACAGCACCGGCGCGGCATCGGCACCCTGCTGCTCGAGGCGCTGCTGCTGGAGGCCGGACGCCGCGGCGGACCCGTCTTCCTCGAGGTCCGCACCGACAACGCGCCCGCCATCACGCTCTACGAGAAGCACGGCTTCCACATCATCGGGCTGCGCAAGAACTACTACCAGCCCAGCGGGGCCGACGCGTACACCATGCGGCGACCGGCCATGGCCGGATTCCCGCAGGATGGATTCATCACCGACGCCGAGGTCTCGTCATGATCGTCATGGGTATCGAAAGCTCCTGCGACGAAACCGGAGTCGGCATCGTACGGCGGCTGCCCGACGGCAGTTGCGAACTGCTCGCCGACGAGGTCGCCTCCAGCGTCGACCAGCACGCCCGCTTCGGCGGCGTGGTGCCCGAGATCGCCTCGCGCGCACACCTCGAGGCCATCGTGCCCGCCGTGCGCCGGGCCCTGGCCGCCGCCGGGATCAGCAAGCCCGACGCGCTCGCCGTCACCATCGGCCCCGGCCTCGCCGGCGCCCTGCTGGTCGGCGTGGCGGCGGCGAAAGCCTATGCGGCGGCCTGGGATATCCCGTTCTACGCGCTCAACCACCTGGGCGGGCACGTCGCCGTGGACACCCTCGAGCACGGGCCGATGCCGCCCGCGGTCGCCCTGCTGGTCTCCGGCGGCCACACCCACCTGCTGCACGTGACCGATCTCGGACAGCCCATCACCGAGCTCGGCAGCACCGTCGACGACGCCGCCGGCGAGGCCTTCGACAAGGTGGCGCGGCTGCTCGGCCTCGGCTATCCGGGCGGTCCGGTCCTGGATTCCATTGCCACCGAAGGCGATCCGAAGGCCATCGCCTTCCCGCGCGGCATGACCGGGCCCCGCGACCCGCGCTACGACTTCTCCTTCTCCGGCCTCAAGACGGCCGTCGCCCGCTATGTCGAAGCGGCGCAACGGGAAGGCCGCGACCTGCCCATCCCCGATATCGCCGCCTCCTTCCAGGAGGCCGTCGCGGACGTGCTCACCATGAAAGCGGTGCGCGCGGCCCAGGACGTCGGCGTGGACACCCTCGTGCTCGGCGGCGGCGCCACCGCCAACTCCCGCATCCGGTCCATGGCCGAGGAACGGTGCACGGCAGCGGGAATCACCCTGCGCGTGCCCAAGCCGCGCCTGTGCACCGACAACGGCGTCATGATCGCCACCCTGGGCGCGCACGTGATCGCGGGCGGCGCACAGCCTTCCGAACTGACCGTGGCCACCGATCCGGGCCTGCCGGTCTCCACGAGCTACCTGTGAGAGTCGGACCGTGATGGTCGCCGGCGTGGATCTCGTGCGTGAGTCAGCGCGACAACCGATTTCGCGAGGGTCGGGGTAGCTCGTCGGCGCCCGACGGTCAACGGCTCAGCGCCGGCCGCTGAAATCGCGGGGAGGCGGCGAAGGCGTTGGAGCGCGGCGTGGGCGAGACGCGCGGTTCCGGCTCGATCGGCGGCAGCGTGGTGCCCAGCAGCGGGCCCAGCAGGCGGGGCAGATCCGCGGGGAACGGGATCTGGGGTAGATCCGGGTCCGGGCGCAAGGGCGGCTGCTGCGAGGAGATGTTGGGGACCGTGGGAGTGCCGCCGGCCGAACCGGTCTGGGCCGGGGGCGGCACGGCGACGGTGGTGCGGTGGCTCGGATTCTGATTCGCGGTCGGGTTGGTGGAACCCTGCGCCGGAGCGGTCGTCGACGGGGCGGGCGGCGTGGTCGCCGGCTGCTGGGTCGACGTGGTCGGCGAGTAGTGCGCGGGCTGCGGTTCCTCGACCACGAACTCCTTGACCCCGTACCCGACGATCAGGCCGACCACCACGATCGCCCCGGCCAGGGTGCCCGCCAGCTTGGTGAAGGTGCCGATCGGCGCGTCCGTGCCCAGGCCGATCACCGGGAAGGCGGTCGGCACGGTCGAATCGGCCACCAGCGCCGCGCCTTTCGCGATCGCGGACTCCGGTTCGGGCACGGTGACCACGGGCATCTCGAGCTGGCGTTCCAGCCCCACCACCATGATCGGGACGTTCGCGCCGCCGCCGATCACCGCGACGGCCTCCGGGTACTTCGCGGCCCGCGTGAACACGCCGCGCGCGAACACGGCCAGCTCGCGCAGCAGGTCGGCGACGATCTCCTCGAAATCCACCCGGGTCAGCTTCAGCGGCTGGCCGGCCACATGGTCGATGGTCACCGCCGGGACCACTGACAGGTGCTCCTTGGCGGCCCGGCTGCGATTGAGCAGGATGCCGCGGTTGGGGCGGATGCCGCGGCGCGACAGGTGGCAGTCCAGCAGATGCTGCAGGATCAGTTCGTCGATGGCGTTGCCGCTGATGTGGGAGGTGCGCTCGGACCGCAGCACGGTGTCGTCGGCGTGATCGGCGACCGAGACCGTGGTGCCGGTGGCCCCGATGTCGATGACCGCCACGGTGTCCCAGCGATCCAGCAGGCCGGTGTGCCGCAGGTAGGCGAGCGCCGCGGTGGTCTCGGGAATCAGTTGCACGCCGTGCCGCTGCCGCCCGATGGCGGAACGGATGATCTGGGCCTGCTCGCGGTCGCGGTAGGCGACCGCGATATCGCCGGGCGGGGTGGAGTCGGGCTCGTGGCCGTTGCTCCGGGCGGCCGAGCCGACCGGATGCACGGTGTCGCGGGGGATCTGGGTGGTCATCAACTCGATCGAGGAGGCCACCAGATCACCGAGGTCGGAGTGCGCGGTATCGGCCGTCACGACCCGGTAGTCGAAGCTCTGGGCGCCGTTGGGCGCGGTGGCGACCGTTGCCGAGCACACCACTTCGCTCCCGGCGGAGATGCCGAGGGATGTTCGCATGTTCACCTCCCTTCGAGCGGATGGTCCTGGTGGAGACGACCATCTCGAACGGACTCCGGACCCGCCCAATGGGTAGCAGGCGATTCCGGCGAGCTACGGACCGTGGCGGGCTCGCGTCCGATGGGGCATCCGGACCTGCCACTGATCACTTGCGGTCTTGCTCTCTTCTCGAGCCCGTGCGGGGGTTGCCGCACGGTTAGCGGGGTGAAGCAGATGTGTAACTGTCGACGGCGCGCGTGACCCGACCGATTCGGTCTCGCCGCGTGGCCGCCGTCAATGGTGTCACAATCCGTTATCCGAACGTTACAGATTTTCGGATTTCTTTGGAAGACCTCAGATTCCCCGGCCGTCACGTCGGCGAGTCGCGGCCCGAGGGGGCGCCGGAGGCCCTTGCCCCGAGCGCTGGCAGCCCCTTGCCTTGAGCGCTGGCACTCCCATGTATAGAGTGCTAGGTGGCACTGGTATTTGTGCTCAGGTGCCAGCTGATGACTACTGAGCAGGGGTCCCGGCACCCGCGACGACGGGGCTGATTGCACAGGGTCACGCACATGACCGAAACCGTGCGTCCGGGGAACAGCCCCGGACGAGAAGAATCCCCTGAAAGTGGAGGGCTCAACGTGGCGAGCGTGAACATCAAGCCGCTCGAGGACAAGATCCTCGTCCAGGCCAACGAGGCCGAAACCACCACCGCCTCCGGTCTGGTCATCCCCGACACGGCGAAGGAGAAGCCCCAGGAGGGCACCGTCATCGCCGTCGGCCCCGGCCGCTGGGACGAGGACGGCGAGAAGCGCATCCCGCTGGACGTCAAGGAAGGCGACGTCGTCATCTACAGCAAGTACGGCGGCACCGAGATCAAGTACAACGGCTCGGAGTACCTGATCCTGTCGGCCCGCGACCTGCTGGCCGTCGTCACCAAGTAAGCGACGCACCAACTCTCGGGACGTTCAGGGGGCTCGGCCCCCGAACCCCCGGATCCGCCCCGGAGTCGCAGCTGCGAAAGCCAGCATTCGGCCCGGGGCGGAGTGCGTTCCCACCCAACCTCTTCGGGGGTTCGGGGCCTAGTCCCCGGACCGACCCGGACCCACAGGAGTAGGTACATGGCAAAGCAGATCGAGTTCGACGAGAAGGCTCGTCGCGCTATGGAGCGCGGCGTCGACAAGCTCGCCGACGCCGTCAAGGTCACGCTCGGCCCGCGCGGCCGGCACGTGGTGCTGGCCAAGGCCTTCGGTGGCCCGACCGTCACCAACGACGGCGTGACCATCGCCCGCGACATCGACCTCGAGGACCCGTTCGAGAACCTGGGCGCGCAGCTGGTCAAGAGCGTCGCCACCAAGACCAACGACGTCGCCGGCGACGGCACCACCACCGCCACCGTGCTGGCGCAGGCGCTCATCAAGGGCGGCCTGAAGAACATCGCCGCGGGCGCCAACCCGATGACCCTGGGCAAGGGCATGAGCAAGGCCGCCGACGCGGTCGCCGCGGCCCTGGCCGCCGCCGCCACCCCGGTCAACGGCGAGAAGGCCATCGCGCAGGTCGCCACCGTGTCCTCGCGGGACGAGGAGATCGGCGCCCTGGTCGCCGAGGCGCTGACCAAGGTCGGCAAGGACGGCGTCGTCACCATCGAGGAGTCCTCGGGTCTGCAGACCGAGGTCGCCATCACCGAGGGCGTGCAGTTCGACAAGGGCTACCTGTCCCCGTACTTCGTCACCGACCCGGAGACCATGCAGGCGGTCTACGAGGACGCGTGGATCCTGCTGAACCGCGAGAAGATCAGCTCGCTGCCGGACCTGCTGCCGCTGCTGGAGAAGATCGCCGAGTCGGGCAAGCCGGTCGTCATCATCGCCGAGGACGTCGACGGCGAGGCGCTGTCCACCCTCGTGGTGAACGCGATCCGCAAGACCCTCAAGGTGGTCGCGGTGAAGGCCCCGTTCTTCGGCGACCGCCGCAAGGCGTTCCTGGACGACCTGGGCATCGTCACCGGCGGCACCGTGGTCAACCCGGACCTGGGCATCACCCTGCGTGAGGCCGGCCTGGACGTGCTGGGCAAGGCCCGCCGTGTCGTGGTCACCAAGGACGAGACCACCATCGTCGAGGGCGCGGGCTCGCAGTCCGACATCGACGGCCGGGTCGCGCAGCTGCGCAAGGAGATCGAGCACACCGACTCCGACTGGGACCGCGAGAAGCTGGAAGAGCGCCTGGCCAAGCTGGCCGGCGGCGTCGCCGTCATCAAGGTCGGCGCGGCCACCGAGACCGAGCTCAAGGAGCGCAAGTACCGGGTCGAGGACGCGGTCGCGTCCGCCAAGGCCGCGGTCGCCGAGGGCATCGTCCCCGGCGGTGGCACCGCCCTGGTGCAGGCCGCGGCCACGCTGCCCGCGCTGCGCGACTCGCTGACCGGTGACGAGGCCGTCGGCGTCGAGGTCGTGCGCCAGGCCCTGCTGGCCCCGCTGTTCTGGATCGCCGGCAATGCCGGCGTCGACGGCGCGGTCGTGGTCTCCAAGGTGACCGACGGCGAGCACGGCTTCAACGCCGCCACCCTCACCTACGGCGACCTGGTCGCCGAGGGCGTCATCGACCCGGTCAAGGTGACCCGCTCGGCCGTCGAGAACGCCACCTCGGTGGCGCGCATGGTGCTGACCACCGAGTCCGCCATCGTCGACAAGCCCGTCGAGGAAGCGGCCGACGCGCACGCCGGCCACTCCCACTGATCGATCGGTAGTACCCGAGGCCCCCGGACGGATTCCGTCCGGGGGCCTCGGCGTTTCCGGCTGCGGGGCAGGTCATTTCGACGGTGGGATCGGGGAGGGCGCCGGATCGAGCGGTGCGGTGATCGGCGGCAGCGGGACGGCCGGGTATTCGTCCGGCGCGGCGGCGGGGGAGTGGGCGGCCGCGTAGCAGCCGACGCCGATGAGGGCGACGGCGGCGATGCCCGCGAGCGCGCGGAGGGTGACGCGGGTGAGGGTGGAGAGTAGATACATGCCGAATCCGTTCGCGGGGCGGCATGAATTCTCATGGCGCACACGGACTTACAGTGTCCGAATCGTCCCTTTTCTTCCGGCTGTTACCCGGGTGTGCCTTACCAGTCGAACGGGTAGGGCCGGGGCGGAATCGGGAGATTGCCCCGGAGAGCGTTCCGGGGCGCGCGCGGGGTCAATCTCTCACGGGATAGGACGAACGCCCGTTTCCGTGGCGGAGAGCGGTGTGCGAATGGTGAATCGTGGTCGGCGGGGCCGGGTCTGTGGCTATCGCGGCGAGCAGGCGATCGCGGAGGGCGGGTGGCGGCGGGACGGCCGGCACCGACGCGACCAGCGCGAGCGCTTCTCGGGTCTGCTGCACTTCCAGGGTGAAGGCGGCGCGCAGTACGGGGTCGTCGGTATCGAGCAGATCCGCCACCGCGCGCTGATCTTCGTCGCCGATCGATCCGAGCGCGACAGTGTGCGCGAGATCGATCTGGCTTTCGTTCATCTCACGTCACTCCCAAACTTTTCTTGAGTCGTGTCAGTCCGTCCCGAATACGGGACTTAACGGTAGGTAACCCTACGCCCAAATAGGCTGCCACCTCGGCGTATGTCCGGCCGCCGAAGTACGCGAGGGAGATCGCCTCACGCTGCGTCTCGGTCAGGGTGGCCAGCCCGGCGAGTACCGCCTGCTGTTCCAGCCGTCGCCCGACTTCTTCGGTGACCTCGTCGAATTCGTTACCGAGGGTGCTGGTGCCGTACGCGACCTCACGCTGGGCGTGGGCCTGCTCGGCGCGGACGCGATCGACCGCGCGGCGATGGGCCAGCGTCATCAACCAGGTGACAGCGGACCCCTTGTTGGGGTCGAAATTGGCGGCCGTGCGCCAGATCTGGAGATAGACCTCCTGAGTGGTCTCCTCCGCGTATCCCGGATCGTGGAGCACGCGTAGGACCAGGCCGAACACTCGCGCGCTGGTGCGGTCGTACAGCTCGGCGAAGGCCTGCTGATCCGACTGCCCGCAACGCTCGAGAAGTGCGGCGAGTTCGAGACTTTCGGCTGCGCGCGCCGTCACCGCAGAGTCCACGCTGGGTGCATCCACCCCTCGTCCGTCCCTCGAGCTCTGGAACGAGTCGCCCTCTGCAGCAGGCGGCCGCGTTGTCACAACGCTCCGTTCTGTGTCATCGGTCACGAGGGTAGCGGGTCGCTATGACCTCCTCTCGGGTGGGGGTGATTCGGCAAAGCGACTGTGGCACAGCGATTTTCCGATTTGTACCGAAACGCCGCAATCGTGACATCGAAGACACGCCGTGACGCGCCGGTCGTTGCCGGCCCCGCCGCGCGGTGCCGGGTGTTTGCTAGCTATTCGGCGCGCCACCCCGAAAGGATGGGAAGAATCTCGAGCCCGGCCCGCTGTCGCATCAGGGACACCGCTGGTGAACACCAGTCTCGCGGGTTTGCCGAGAGTGCCTGCGGGCCCCTGGATTACGCGACGATGCGCCGGCGATTGCGGCGGGCGTGCAGCTCGCGCTCGGTCTCGGACATGCCACCCCAGATGCCATAGGGCTCACTGACCTTCAGCGCGTGCGAACGGCACTGCAACAGCACCGGGCAGGCCTTGCAGATCTCCTTGGCCCGCAGCTCGCGCTGGGCCCGCGCCCGGCCGCGCTCGCCGTCCGGGTGAAAGAACACGGCGGAGTCCTGGCCGCGGCAGGATCCGCGCATCTGCCAATCCCATACATCGGCGTTCGGCCCGGGGAGGTGGGTTGGCATCGGCATGGTGAACTCCTCTTGGTGCGAGCTCGTCGGCATTGTCGAGCGGTGCTGGTGGCAAACAGGTGGCCGCATCGCCGTGGCCCGGCGATCGCACTTCATCGGCGCCGCAATTCAGCACGACGCCAACGACGGCGATGACGTACGTTAGGTCGCGAAACGAATTCGAGTCAATAGCTTCATTCGACTCGAGCCGAATACCTGCACATTAGAGAATTAACATCCGAGCTATTTACAAGACAGGGGCGCTGTGGTGATACTGATCGGTTGCCCAGCACCGTGACCGCGCTGTGATAGCCCATCCGACTGGTTAAAACCGCTGGTAGCACAGGCTTTTTGGGTCGGAATCCGGATGCTTCGATCTATGCAAGGCTCTCGATCAGAGTGATCTCAGCCATTGGACATCGAGCGCTGAGTAGGGTAGAGATGGCCGCTTCGAGGCCGCTGGGTTAATAGCGCGAAACGCTATACGAATTCCTAACGGGCGTGCTGGTCGATAGCGAGGACAGATTTACCGAGTGGAAACACAAAGGCGTTGATGAATGCTGGCTGATAGCTGGCGAACTATGCTATGGCGGCTGCCGTCACTTGTCCGGCCACTGGTTACAGTGCGGCTGTGCCTGTGCTCGAAGTGAACTCCGTACTCGCCGACGCCGCCTTCGGCGCCACGCCCGAGTGTGCTGCCGCCGGGTTGCCCGCCGCGCCCGACGCCACCGGATCCTGGCTGCGCGCGGTCTCGCTCAGTGGCATCGGTTACTACGCCGCCGCGCGCGCCGAACTCCGCCACGCCCGCCGCGGCACCACCGACGCCGCCCTGTCGTCACTCACCCACAGCACCGAGGCGTCGTTGCTGCGCCAGCTCGGCTGGCACAGCCACGCCGCTGTCGCGGACGGGCGCGCCGCCGCC
>NZ_JBSGCY010000155.1:0-14268 GCF_053602115.1 Nocardia sp. NPDC004582
GGGCGGGGTGGCCGGCCGGGTCACCGATCCGGTGCTGAAGAAGGCCGCCCGACGGTGAGCAGCCACCCGGCGGGATTGCGCGGGACACCGTCCCGCGGCCAGGTCACCAGCGCTTCGGCCAGCGCCTCCTGGGCGAGGTCCTCCGCCAGCGCGAAATCACCCGTGTAGCGAGCCAGCGCGCCGACGATGCGCGCCGATTCGATGCGCCACACCGCGGCGACGGCAGCCCGGCCGCTCGGGTCGGTCATGGTTCGACGCTCACAGTTGCCCGGTGGCCTCGCGCCACGCCCGCTCCTTGGCGATCCACTCGTTGTCCTGCGGAAACTCGTCGATGGTGGTGACCCGCCGGATCTCGGTCTTGAAACCCGCGCCCAGCGACGGCGCCCGCTTGGCCCATTCCACGGCCTCCTCCTTGGAGGCGACATTCAAGATGTAGAAGCCGCCGAACAGCTCCTTGGTCTCGCCGTACGGCCCGTCCGTGACCAGCGGCGGCTCGGACGAGAAGTCCACCACGACACCGTCTTCGGCGCTGTCGAGGCCCTCGGCCGCGAGCAGCACCCCGGCCCGGATGAGCTCGTCGTTGAAGCGTCCGACGGATTCGATCATCTTCTCGAAGTCGGCCTCGGCCATCGCCGCGTTGCCTTCGTCGGTGGCGCGCCAGATCAGCATGTACTTCACGGTTGTCCTCCTTGTCGCGGGTCGCTGTCGACCCTCTCACGAGAAGGTCGAACGGCGACCACGCCGGATCGACACGGCGCGCAATAAAGATCGACACGGCGCGCAGAAAAGTTCGCGCGGCTGTGGTCAGGCGGCCATCGGTTCCGCCGCGGAGGCGGGCGCGGCAGTGGGTTCCGGCTCGTGGAAGCCGGGCAGGTAGCGGTCCACGAACGGAATCATGAGCTGGATCAGCGGCCCGATGCCGAACGCGTACACCACGGTTCCGACGCCGACACTGCCGCCGAGGACCCAACCTACGGACAATACGGTCGCCTCCAGCCCTGTCCGCACCAGCCACACCGGTCGGCCGGTACGGCGAACCAGGCCAGTCATCAGGCCATCGCGCGGGCCCGGTCCCATGCCCGCGCCGATATAGAGGACCGTCGCGATCGCATTGAGGACGACGGCCGCGGCCATCGCGGCGATGCGGATCGGGAGGCCGTGGAGTTCGGGGAGCAGCCACAGGCCGGCGTCCACCGAGATTCCGATGACCACGACATTGCTGACCGTGCCCAGACCCGGCCGCTGCCGCAAGGGAATCCACGCCAGCAGGACCGCCGCGCCGGTGATCGCCACGACCGTGCCGAAACTCAGCGGCACATGATCGGCGACGCCCTGATGGAAGACATCCCACGGGTCCAGGCCGAGGGCGGCGCGGATCATGACGGCCATGGACAGCCCGTACAGCCAGAGTCCGGCGTAGAGGGCGAGGAGACGGCGCAGCATTGGTCGAGCATGGCGGCAACTGGCATGCAAACGGTAGATCCAGTTAGAAAGAGCTGGACTTCCCGCTGGATATATCTTTCCGTGCGAGAAACCGCGCAACGCCGTAGTTACGACGCGCGGCAGAGCGTTGACCGGGCAGAATGGTGGCAGTACCTTTTTGGTCTCCGATGCGCTGGAGTTCTGATCGGCGCGAGAAGCTTGTCCGTGGTGCCTGGAGCGTCGGGTGGTACGACGCTGGAGGCGCGTGATGCGGCGGGATGACGCACGGTTCGGATCATGGCGGCGGATCGGATTGATCGGCGCGCTGGCCCTACTCGCGGCGGCGATCGCCGTACCCGGCGCTCGGGCCGAGATTCCCTTCCCCGACAATGACCCGTTCTACTCGACGCCGATCGGCTTGGGAGAGTACGACAACGGGGCCGTCATCGATTCCCGGCCCATCACCGTGTTCGGGCTGCCGCTGCCGGTGGCGGGCTGGCAGGTGCGGTACCGGACCACCGATTCCGCGGGCGAGGCGGCCGCCGACGTGGCCACCCTGATGACGCCGCTCGCCCCCTGGACCGGACCGGGTGATCGCCCCCTGCTGTCGTATCAGATCGCCGAGGACAGCCTCGGAACCCGTTGTGCCCCATCGTTCGCGCTGCGCGGCGGCCGCGACTTCGCCATCACCAACACCCTGCTCGACGTGCCGTTCCTCGCCGAGGCGATGCGCCGCGGCTGGGCGGTGGTGGTGTCCGACTACGAGGGCGCGCGGTCCCGCTTCTTCGACGGCGTCAATTCCGGGCGTGCCGTCCTGGACGGCGTGCGCGCCGCCAAATCCTTCGCACCACTGGGGATCACCGGCAACAGCCCACTCGGCGCCTGGGGCTACTCCGGTGGCGCCTTCGCCACCCTGTGGGCCATGCAGTTGCGGGCGGGCTACGCGCCCGAGCTCTGGTTCTCCGGCGTCACCTCCGGTGGCGTCCCGGCCGATATCCCGGCCATCGCACGCGGCGTGGACGGCAGCGTTCAGGCCGGACTCGGGGTGCTGATCCTGATCGCCATGACCCGCGACGATCCCGGACTGGCGGACTCGCTCAATGACAGCGGCCGCGCGCTGATCGCGCGGGAATCCGACTCCTGCGGCAGCGATCTCGTGGTTCACCACGTGTTCCGGCACATCGACGAGTACTCGGCGATCCCGGATCTGCTCGGCAGCACGGCCTTCCGGTCGGTCACCGAGCGTCAGGAGCTCGGCGGCTGGGCTCCGGACGTACCGCTGTACCTGTACCACAGCGATTCCGACGACGTGATCCCGTCGCAGGGCTTCAGCGAGCTCGTCGACCGGTACTGCGCGCTGGGCGCGACCCTCACCGCCGTGCACTCGGGCATCCCGGGCCACAATCCCGCCGCCGTGGGAGAAGCCCTGGGCGCCATGAACTTTCTGGCCGACCGCTTCGCGGGCGAGCCGGTGACAGCCGGGTGCGCCGTGCGCTGAGGCGCGGCGTACCCGGCGTCCGAGGCCTACGCGCCGGGGCTGGCCCACTTGGTGCTGCCGGGCGCCGCGGTCAGCGTGCTGATCAGGTCCACGCCCGCGACGAGCAGGGTGGGGCCGCCCACCACCAGGCTGCCGATGATCGCGCCGACGGTGGCCGCGAGCGGTACGGTCGCGAAACCGAAAGCGCCGCCCAGGAATCCGATGAGACCGACGCCGCCGCCGATCGCCAGGCCGACGAAGCTGCCGATGGCGGTCGCGATGCCGAACTGGCTGCTGAAGTTCTCCATGGCCCGCTGGTTCTCGGTCAGCGAGGCCACCGGCCGCAGTGCCGGAGTGGCCGCCGCGACATCCTTGACCGCGGTCAGGTTCAGGACCGTGCCGTCCTCGCTCACGGTGGCGGGCACCGGGTAGCTCAGACCGTCCTGGGTGAAGGACAGCGGGAGCTCGAGCACGGTCGAACCGGCGGCGTCCTTGATATCGACGGCGCCGCCGGTGATCTCGAAGGTGCCGTCGGTGAGCGTGGTGACGACGGTATTGCCGACCAGCTGGGTCCGGTAACCGATATCGGGTACCGTCGCGTCGGCGTGGGCCACACCGGCTCCGGCGATGGCGACGGCCGTGACGACCGGCGCGGCGACAGCGGTGATCTTGCGCAGCATCATGGGTCTTCCAATCTTCATCAGGTTTTCGTGGCAACACACGGCTCAGGTCGAAGAATTCCCCCGCGTGCGTAAGCCCTGAGCCCGGTTGCAATCAGCAACGCGTTCTACGCGCCTCACGGTAGCGCGCGCTACCGACAACCTGGATAATTTCGACCCGCGTCGTCCTATATGACCAGTTCCACAACGATTCCCAGCGCACACACCACACCCACCACCAACAGCGCCACCGCGTCGGCGCGCCCCGGCGAGCTGGGCCGGGCGGTCAGCTCACCGGTGCCGCCGCGCGTCGTGATCGCCTCGCCCAGCTCGGCCGCGCGGCGACTGGAGACCGCCATGCTCGCGGTCAGAATGTCGACCAGTGGATTCTCCGCGGCGCGGTGCAGCAGCGAATCCTTGGGCCGCAGCCGCCGGGCCGCCCGCAGCAGCCGCATCTCCTCGAGCAGCAGCGGCAGGCCGCGCAGCGTCAGGGCCACCACCACGGCCCACTCGTCCACGGGCACCGCGTGGCGAACGCCGTTGCGCGTCCAGCCGATCCGCTTCAGCGGCGCGCCGAGCCGGGCCAGCGCGGGCGCGACCTCACCCATCGGCGTGGTCCACGCGACCAGGAAAGACGCGCCCAGCAACAGGAATCCGAACACGATCACCTGCGCGTAGCGCAGCAGCGCCGACGGCCCGACCGGCGCGTTGATGGCCGCCCCGATCGCGATGCCGAGCCAGAGCAGCCACGGGAACCGGGGCAATGTGCCCAAGGGCAGGCGGGCCAGCAGGAAGACCGCGACCAGGAACACGGCCGCCACCCCGAGCAGCGCCCACGACGGGATGAACATGAGCAGCACGCTGATCGCGAAGACGGCGATCATCTTGGTACCGGCCCACAGTCGATGCACGGGGCTGTCGAGGGGGACCTCGCGGAGGACGACGCTGCTCATCGGAGACCTCCGGTGAAATCGTGCGCCGGCGCGTATCGCGCAGCGGCGGCGGGGTTGTCGACGAGGCGGCCGTCGCGCAGATGTACGGTGCGGTCGCAGACGGCGGCCATATCGGCCACGTCGTGTGAGATGACGATCAGGGTCAGGCCCGAATCGCGCAGGCGGGCAAGCAGTTCCACCACTCCCGCGCGGCCCTCCGGATCCAGTCCGGCGAGCGGTTCGTCGAGCACCACCACGTGCGGGTGACTCGCCACGATGGCCGCGAGCACCACGCGCTTGGCCTGGCCGCCGCTGAGCTCCTCGATCGAGCGGGTGGCCAGGCTCCGGTCCAGTCCGACGGCGTCCAGGGCGCGGGCCACCGCGTAACTGCCGCGCCCGCCCCAATCCTCGATCTCGGCGCCCACGTCCTGACGCTGCAATTGCAGGCGGGAATGCTGGAAGGCCAGCTGCACGGCCCCGATGCGCTTGTGCACCGGGCGGGTCGTGCCCATGGGTTCGCGCAGTGCGCAGGCGCCCGAGGTGGGCACGGTCAGCCCCGCCATGATCCAGGCCAGGGTCGATTTGCCGGATCCGTTGCCGCCCACGATGAGCAGGGCCTCACCGCGCCGCACGCTCAGGTCGATGTCGTGCAGGGCGGGCGCCTCCCACGGGGTGCCGCGGTTGTAGGTGTGGCCGACGCCGGTCAATTCGAGCACGGGTTCACCCATCGGCCGTCGTCTCGGGTCGCGGATCGGGCGCGGCCAGGCGGGCAGGTGCGCGACCGAGCGGCCCTGTTCGAGGTGGATCACCCGGTCGGCGGCGGCCGCGTCCGCTTCGTGGTGGGTCACCAGCACGACGGCCATCGGGTGCCGGCGCGGCAGGCGGGCCAGCAGGGCGACCAGGTCGCGGCGGCCTTCGGGGTCGATCATGGAGGTCGCCTCGTCGGCGATGAGCAGGGTCGGCTGCCGGGCCAGGGCGGCGGCGACGGCGAGCCGCTGCTGCTGGCCGCCGGACAGGGTCGCGGTCTCCCGCCCGCCCATGCCGGTCAGGCCGACCTCGGCGAGCAGTCCGTCGATGTCCACGGCCGCCGCGTCCGCGGTGGGCAGACCCCACACCACGTCGTCGGCGACGAGCACACCCAGGGTCTGGCTCTCGGGTCGCTGCAGCACCATCGCGGTGCCGCCGCGCACCCCGAGGCCCGCCGCGCCCGGGCGGGTCACCGTTCCGGCGGTCGGCGGGCGACCCGCGAGAATCCGGGTGAGCGTGGACTTCCCGGACCCGTTGTGCCCGACCACCGCGACGAATTCACCGACGTCCACGGTCAGATCGATGCCGTGCAGCGCGTCGTCGCGAGCCCCCGGATAGCGGAAGGTGACGCCCCGCAGGGTGACCGGCAGCGGGGCGACCGGCCGCGGATCGTCCGGCGCGTCGAGCAGACTGTCCCGGCCCGGCAGCCAGGCCAGGCGATCCAGCACCCGACCGAGCACGAACCAGGAGAACACCCCGCTGACCAGCATCGCCGCGATGATGCCGCCGCCCACGAAAGCCCACCACCAGTGCAGGACGGTATCGGTGTAACCGGCGATGGCCCGCCCGAGCGGCTGCAGCGAATCCTGTTTCGAGGCAAGGCTTTCCAGCCCCTCGGCGGAGTTTCGGATGCTGTCGAACACCAGCTCCCGCGAACGCGAGAACGCCAGCAGCATCCCGACCGTGAGCATCGCCATCACGAACCCGGCGACCGTCGACAACGCCGCCACCGCGGGCAGCCCGCCGCGCCGCCGCTTCACCGTCCCGATGATTCCGCCGATGACGGCCACACCGACCAGGTTCTCCGCGGGCAGCAGGCCCGCCGCCACGAACGTCACCAACGCGCCCGCGATGGTGGTCGCCACTTGCGCCCGGAATCGATGGCGATGCGCGAGCAGCCCCATCGGGACCGCGGCCACGATCTGCAGCACCGCCGCGAACGGCACCAGCGACCCGAGGGTCACCAGCCCCACCGTGGCGCCGCCGAGCACCGCCCCGGCCGCCAGCTCGATGGGCCGCAAGGGCCCGTGCGGCAGCGTCGGCCCATCGCTGCTTCCGGCCTGAGCCACGCCGACAGGCTCGGCCAGGCCGCCGCGAATCCGGTACGAATCGGTCACGTCTACCAGTCTGCCGTGTCCCGGCCCCGACCCCCGCGGACCTCTCACTATCTCCACAGAGTCCGGGCACGACCTTCACATACCGCACTTGTCGGCCGAGCCGATCAGGATCCGATGTGCGTGAAGGTCCGGTCAGGATTCGATCCGCGTGAAGGTGTAGTCGGGGAGGTGCAGGTCGCGGGTGCGGCGGCGGTAGCTGCGGGTGGTGCCGGGCCAGTTGTTGGTGATCCGGCCGGAGTCGGTGCGGTACCAGCTGGTGCAGAAGTTCCAGGGGGTGCGGGCCAGGCGGTGCTGGAGGGCGTCGTTGAAGGCGCGTTCGGGGCCGGGGCGGACCTCGAGGTAGGTGCCGGGGCGTTCGCCGAGGAGTTGCAGGGCGCGGCGGATGTAGTGGGTCTGGGATTCGATCATGTAGATGATGGAGCCGACGCCGAGGTTGGTGTTGGGACCGTAGACCAGGAACAGGTTGGGGAATTCGGGGACGGTGATGCCGAGGTAGGCGTGGGCGCCGCCGTCCCAGGCGTCCTCCAGATTGCGGCCGCCGCGCCCGCGGATCTTCATGGGCCACAGGAATTCCGTGCCCTTGAAGCCGGTGCCGTAGATGATCACGTCGGCCTCGTGCAGTACGCCGTCGGCGGTGCGGATGCCTTCGGGGACGATCTCGCTGATGCCGGTGGTCTCGACGGTGACATTGGGTTCGCACAATGCCGGGTAGTAGTCGTTGGAGAACAGGGCGCGCTTGCAGCCGATCGGGAAGTCGGGGGTGAGCTTGGCCCGCAGCTCCGGATCGGCGACCTGTTCCTCGAGATGCCGCTCCGCGATCCGGGACACGGACCGCGCGATTCCAGGGAACTCGACCAGGCCCAGCGACAGGAATTCGGCCAGCAGCCACCACGAAAGCCGTTCGGCCACCGGCATTCCCGGCACCGCGATCAGCACGCGTTGATGCACCGGTTTGTAGTCGGTGTCGAACTTGGGCAGCACCCAGGCCGCGGTGCGCTGGAACACCGTCAGGTGCCCGGCGGCCGGCTGGATTTCGGGAACGTACTGGATGGCGCTGGCCCCGGTCCCGATGCAGGCCACCCGCTTGCCGGCCAGCTTCACCTCGTGATCCCAGCGCGCCGAGTGGAACGACTCCCCGGCGAACCGCTCGATGCCGGGTATCGGCGGCATGGCCGGTCGCGACAGCTGCCCGACGGCCGAGATCAGCACGTCGGCGGTCCGTGCCACCCCGTCGGCGGTGCGCACCGTCCACTGCCCGGTCAGCTCGTCGAATTCCGCCTCGGTGACGTCGGCCCCGAACACGATCTGCTCGCGCAGCCCGTGGTGATCGGCGATCCCGCGCATGTACTCCCAGATGTCCTCGCGCGTCGAATACCGCTGCCGCCATCTCGGTTTGGGTTCGTGCGCGAACGAGTAGAGCGGTGACGGCACATCGCAGGCCGCCCCGGGGTAGGTGTTCTCCCGCCACACTCCACCCAGGTCCGCGGCCCGCTCCAGGATGGTGAATTCACGGAAGCCGTTGCGTTGCAGCTCGATCGCCATGCCGAGCCCGCCGAACCCCGCGCCGATGATGATGACCTTCGGCATTGTGGTGCTCCTCACACATCGAAGACCCTTCTCAGGGTAGGAGCGGTCGCCGAATTTAGTGGGCGACCGGATCGAGAATTTCGGCCATAATCGGGTGATGGGCACGGTGCAGGAGGCGGGAATCCGGGATTGGGACTTCCCTCGCGGCGTGGCGAGTGTCGCGCTCATGGTCGGTTTCGCACGGGAACACGGGGTGCCGGCGGCGCGCATGCTGCAGGGAAGCGGGCTGAGCGAACGGCAACTCGCCAACCCGGACGAGCAGATCGACGCGCACACCGAGCTGGCGGTGATCCGGAATCTGGTGCGTGAGCTGGGCGCGCGCCCGAACCTCGGGCTGGAGGTGGGGCGGCGGTACCGCATCACGACCTTCGGCATCTTCGGTTTCGCCTGTGTCAGCAGCCCCACCCTGGGGGAGGCCATCGCTTTCGCCCTGCGCTACCTGGAATTGAGCTTCACCTTCTGCATTCCGGCGGCGCGCTGGCGGCCCGGCGAGTTCGTGGCCCGCATCCACGACGAGGGCGTGCCCGCCGACGTCCGCCGCTTCCTGGTGGAGCGCGATGTCACCGCCATGCACCAGATGATGTCGGACCTCACCGGCAACCGGATCCACCTGCTGCGCGCCGATTTCGACTTCCCGGCCCCCGGCAGCCTCGACCTGTACACCGAGATCTACGGTGTGACACCGACATTCGAGTCCGAGCACAACCTGTTCACCATGGACCCGGCGGTGCTGGAACAGCCGCTGCCACAAGCCAACGAACACACCTGGGCCATGTGCCTGGCGCAGTGCCGTGAGCTGGTGTCGCGCCGCCGCGCCCGCACCGGCATCGCCGCGGAGGTGCGGGAGCGGCTGGTGCCGCGCGGCGGCCTGGACGGTTTCGCGGTGCCGCCCGGAATCGACTCGGTGGCCAGGGATCTGAACATGAGCACCCGCACGCTGCGCCGCCACCTGGACGCGGCGGGCACCAGCTACCGGCAGCTGCTGGACGAGGTGCGGCGCGCGCTGGCGGAGGAAATGCTCACCGCCACACCGCTGTCGGTCAGCGATGTGGCGATCCGGCTCGGCTACGCGGAGGCGTCGACCTTCATCCACGCCTTCAAACGCTGGACCGGCACCACCCCGTCGGCGTACCGGCGCGGCGCGCTCAGTCCAGCGGCTCGCTGAGCCAGCCGCCCATCGCGATGGGCCGGAACATCGACAGCAGCGGGCCGTCCTCGATGGAATGGAAGATGATCGACGGGTCGGGTGCGAAGTCGATCGGCACGTGTCCCGGTGCGGCCGTTTCCCATTCACAGCCGATGGTGGAGGACACGCTCGGCGCGACGATCAGCGGCTTGCCCGCGAACTGGGTCATCAGCCCGGCGTGCACGTGCCCGGTGAGCACCGCCGCGATCCGGTCGTCGCCCGCCACGATCTCGGCCAGCCGTTCGGGATTGGTGAGCCGGATCGGGTCGACCACGGTGGACCGCACCGGTACCGGCGGATGGTGCATGGCGACCAGCACCGTCTGGTCGTCGGGGGTGGCGGCCAGCAGGTCGGTGAGGAAGTCGTAGGTCTCGTCCTCGAGCAGACCCTCCGGCTTGCCCGGGATGCTGGAGTCGAGCAGTGCCAGGGTGACGCCGTCGACGCGGTAGGACTGGTTGATCGGGCCGGTGCCCTCGGTGCCGGGGAACAGGACGCTGCGCATATTGCCGCGGTCGTCGTGATTGCCGGGCAGGATCAGCACGGGCAGATCGGCGGTCAGCGCGGCGCGCGCCTGCTGGTATTCCTCCGCATCGCCCTCGTCGGCGATATCGCCGGTGACGATGATGGCGTCGGGTCGCCGCGGCAGCTCGGCCAGGAAGGCCATCACCCGTTCGGCGCGTTCGACATTGCGCGCGCCCATATTGAAGTGGGTGTCACTGAGCTGAGCGAGCAGAACCATCGGCGTTCGCTTTCTGTCATGGGTCGCGGCGTTGCGCCCGGCGGTGCCGCCGCACCGCGGCACCCATTCAGGCTAATTGACCTGCCCCGATGCGGTCGCGGTGAGACCCGCCACCCAATATAGCTGTGTCCTATTGCCCTACGCTCCGCTCCGGGCGGGGTTGGTCATCCCAGCAGCCCGGCTGGAACCTCCAACAGTTGGTTGCCGACGCGCCAAAAGTCTTCTCCAGGCTCGGCTTCCAGTTCCAGCCGGCCGCCCGGCCGCCAGGACGCGTCCAGCGACAGTCGCCAGGAGTGCAGGTGGGTGCGGGGGAACACACCGGACCGGTCGAAGAGCGGGTCACCGACGATGGGGTGGCCGATCCAGGCCAGGTGGACGCGAATCTGGTGCCGTCGCCCGGTCACCGGGCGCAATGCCAGCACGGTGTTGTCCGCGCCGCGGGCCAGTGTGGTGAACTCGGTGACCGACGGGTAATTCTTGCCCGCCAGCACATCCTGTTCGCCGACCCGCCAGGTGTCGCCGTCGCGGCGAATGCTCTCGCGGGGCGCGGCGATCCGCACCCGGTTCTTGCGGCCCACACTCAACGGCAGGTCGATGACGCCGCGGTCGGGGAGCCCGGTGGAGGCGGTGACGGCCAGGTACGCCTTCTCCACCGTGCGCTTGTTGAACTGCCGGGTGAGCTGTCCGTGCGCGGGCAGCTGCTTGGCCAGCAGCACCAGGCCCGAGGTGACCTTGTCGATGCGGTGCACCGGGTAGAGCGTCTCGCCCTGCGCGGCGGCCATCTCCACGATGTCGGTGTCGTGGCGTTCGCCGGTGACGGAGATGCCGGCGGGCTTGTTCAACGCCAGCACCGCCTCATCCTCGAGGATCAGGCACTCTTTCCGCAGTTCGGGCCACGACATCACCCGCCCAGCGTAGTGAGCACCGACTCTCGGGTGCTCAGGCGACCGCCCGTTCCAACTCGGCGAGTCCGTCCTCCAGATGGCCGATCATCCGATCCAGGTCCGGCACCGTGCGGCGGCAGCCGACCAGACCGAAGTCGAGGTTGTCGCCATTGGTGGTCAGCGTGATGTTCATAGCCTGCGATTCGAACGGAATCGAGAGCGGATAGTTGGCGTCCAGGCGCGCGCCCTGCAGGTAGACCGGCTTGCGCGGGCCCGGCACATTGGAGATCACCAGGTTGAACGGCATCCGCGGCAGCGCCTCGAAACCGGGGAGCAGGGACACCCCCAGCGGCGTCATCAGCGCGGCCGACAGCAGCAGCGCCTCCAGCTTCGGCAGCTGCGTGAACACCTGCTTGGCGTCGCGCATGGAGGCGCGGATCTGCTCGAGCCGTGCCACCGGGTCGGCGAGGTGGGTGCCGAGGTTCGCCAGGCAGGCCGCGACCATATTGCCCTCGGAGGTGTCGGCCTCGGCGGCATTGCGGATATTGACCGGCACCATAGCGATCAGCGGCTCGTCGGGCAGCGCGTCCCGCTCGAGCAGGTAGGTGCGCAGCGCGGCCGAACTCATGGCCAGCACCACATCGTTGACGGTGGCCCCGGTGGCCTGGCGGACGCCGTTGATCCGCTCCAGCGGCCAGGACCGCACGGCGATGCGGCGGGCCCCGCCGATGGAGGTGTTGAGCAGGGTGCGCGGCGCGGTCATGGGCAGGGTGAGCCGCCCGTCGAGCGCGCCCCGCAACGGCGCGGCGATCGACCCGCTCGCACGCAGCAGCCGCGGCACCGCCTTCCTGGCCTGGGCCCAAGGACTTTCGGGTTCGGAGCTGTCGTCGCGCGGTACCGGCGGGGTGCCCCACGGGACGGTGAGCCGGGTGTCCAGCGGGTCGTCGGTGAGGGTGCGCTGCAGCAGCCGCATGGCCGAGACGCCGTCGATGAGGGCGTGGTGCATCTTCATATAGAGCGCGAAGCGGCCGTCGCTGAGGCCCTCGATGAGGCGGCCCTCCCACAGTGGCCGGTGCCGGTCCAGCAGGATGCCGTGCAGGCGTTCGGTGAGATCCAGCAGATCACTCATGCCGCCGGGCGCGGGCAGCGCGGATCGGCGCAGGTGGTAGCCGAGATCCACGGTGTCGGCGTGAGACCAGGTCAGGCTGGAGAAACCGCCCAGCAACCGGCTGGGTCGGCGCCGGAAGCGGGTCCGCACCTCGGTGCTCGCGGCCATCGCCTCGAACAGTTCGTGGGTGTAGTCGGGGCCCGCGTCGGCGGGCGGTTCGAACAGCTGCAGCCCGCCCACGTGCATGGGGTGTTCGCGGGATTCGATCGCCAGGAAGATGGCGTCGAGCGGGTTGAGAAGATCCATGGGAGCCGCCTAAGCCGGGTGGGGCAGAAATGCCCGGAGCGGATACGGTGCGGCGACGCTGCCCCCCGCTGCGTTAACAGGAAATCAGGCTATCACTGTCTGTGATTCGGCTCTCGTTGAACCGCGGAGCAAACGCCTGGCATCGCCGTCGTTGCGGGCCGCGAAAGTCATGGCGACGCTGGTGCGGCGGCCGTGCGCGAACGGGTGCACGCGATGCAGGGTGGTGTCGGTGCGCAGCAGGTAGAGATCCCCGGGACCCAGCTCCCAGGAGCGGATCGGATTGCGGGTCAGGATCCGGTGCACGTCCGCGTCGTAGGGGTCGGGGTGGGTGTGCGCCACCGTCTGCACGAACCCGCCCTCGGCCAGCGGCGGGCACTCGACCACCAGAACCAGCGCGAAAGCGTACGCGTCCCAATGCCATCGGCTCAGCGCGCCGTCGTGGTGGCGGCGGCTGACGTGGAAGCGTTCGGGTTCCGGGCAGGGCAGCACGGGTTCGGCCGCGATGACGGACAGGCTGTCCCGCAAGGGTTCACAGTCGTAGAGCCGGGGGAGGCAGGCCGTGTGGGCCGCGACGTCGGAGCCGGTCAAGTCCACTTGCTGCCGGGTCAGGCCCTCGCCCTCGGGGAGCAGCTCGCCCCACTGCCGGTGGTGGTCGAGCAGGGTCAGCGTCTCCGCCGCGAGCACGCGTTTGACCCGGTGCGGGAGCAGGAAGCCGAGCCTGGCGATGCCGGTCTCCGCCAGCCGTTCTCGCGCGTGGGCCAGTGCGGAGGGATCGACCTCCCTCAGGTGTCGCCGAGCCGTATCGACCGTGTTGTGACCCCGCATCGCGCACGCCCTTTCGGATTCGATTGTATTGCGTTGTCCGGCAACGGCTATGGATAAAGATTGCCCCTTGATCACGATCTGAAACGAGTGCCGTCACCGGACGCGCCGAATCGGCCCGATATCGCCCGCGCCCCCGGCCCGAGCGGTAGCTTGATAATTGCTATGGCGGATTACGGGCACGAGCTCAGATTCGGCCTCTTCGTCCCGCCCGAGGCGGCGCGTGGGCGCGCCCTGCTGCGCCTGGTCCGGCAGGCCGACGACTCCGGGCTGGAAGTGCTGGCCGTCCAGGATCATCCGTATCAGCCCGCGTTCCTCGACACCTGGACCCTGCTGTCGTATCTGGCCGGCGTCACCCGCACCCTGACCCTGATGCCCGCGGTCGCCAACCTGCCGCTGCGCCCGCCCGCGGTCCTGGCCCGCAGCGCCGCCAGCCTGGACCTGCTCAGTGCGGGCCGGGTGGAACTGGGTCTGGGCGCGGGCGCGTTCTGGGACGCCATCGAGGCCATGGGCGGCGCGCGCCGTACGCCCGGCCAGGCCCTGAACGCCCTGCGCGAGGCCATCGGCGTGCTGCGGGCGCTGTGGGGCGAGGCCGACCGCTCCCGGCTCCCGGGCGAGTTCTACCCGTTGCGCGGTGCGAAACCCGGCCCGCTCCCGGCGCATCCGATCGGCATCTGGCTCGGCGTCTACGGCGCCCGCGCGCTCCGCCTGACCGGTGAACTCGCCGACGGCTGGCTGGGCAGCTCCGCCTACGCCCCGCCCGCTACCCTCCCGGCCCGCATGACCGCCATCGATGAGGCCGCCCGATCGTCAGGCCGCATACCCGCTCTGATTCGCCGCGCCTACATCATCGACCCCACCATGAGCCCGCCCCAGCTCACGGAATTGGCCCTGACCCAGGGCATCAGCCAATTCCTGCTCCCGGTCGATCCCGAAGGTGAGCGCCCCACCCAGCATTTCGCGGCCGAGACCGCGCCCGCGGTCCGTGCGGCGGTCGCGGCC
>NZ_JBSGCY010000156.1:0-14183 GCF_053602115.1 Nocardia sp. NPDC004582
GGCGAATACGACCGCGGCCAGCCCGGCGTGCCCCGCCCGGCCCGGTCCCCGCGTGCTTCGGGCACCGCGCGCGGTGAGCGGCGATGCGGTGCGATCGTTCATCGGGGCCTCCGTGCCGGGAGATGGGAGATCATCCGGTGGCCGTAGAACCAGCCGCCGATGAGCAGGAAGAACAACAGCACCGTCATGGTGGCCGCGCCGCCGCCGACCTGACTGACCAGCACGATGTCCAGCGGCGCGGCCAGCTTCTTGCCGCACTCCGCGGTCACCTCGTGCTGCCCGATCTCGGTATCGCCGGTGGTGAGCGTGGCCTGGAACCCGCCGTCCGCGCCGGCGGTGGTGTCGACCGCGGCGGCCCCGCCGATCGAAAGCCGCACCGCCGCACCGGGATCACAGCCACTGCCACTGGCCTGCACGGGAGCACCGGGCGGAACCGCGGGCGGATCGATCCGCAACCCGGAGACTTGCGGGGCGACGGGCGGTTTGGTTTCCGTGGTCGGCGGAGTCGTCTCGGTTGTCGGCGGCGTCGTGGTCGTCGTGGTCGTCGTGGGCGGTGGGGGCGGAGCAGCGGTCGTCACCGAGGTGACGGGCGGCGGCCGGACCCCGGAGTTGGTGTCGCACTGACCGTTCGGGGGCTTGACCGAACCGTTGGGACAGGTCGGTTTCGGCGGGCAGTCGCCGTTCGCCGGTTTGACCGACCCGTCCGGACAAGTCACCGGCGGATTGGTGGTCGGACACGGACCGTTGGCGGGCTTGTCGGACCCATCCGGACATTTTGTCGGCGGGCATTGACCGCCGACCGGTTTTGTCGAGCCGTCAGGACATTTCGTCGGCGGGCACTCACCGGTGGCGGGTTTGGTCGAGCCATCAGGGCATTTCGTCGGCGGGCACTGGCCGCCGGCCGGTTTGGCGGAACCGTCCGGACACTTCACCGGTGGGCAGTCACCGCTCGCGGGCTTGTCCGAACCGTCCGGACATTTCGCCACCGTCTTGCAGCCGCCGGCAGGCTTGTCCGAACCATCCGGGCACTTCGGACACGACCCGTAGGCAGGCTGGTCCGAACCATCAGGACACTTGGCCACCGTCTTGCAGCCGCTGGCAGGCTTGTCCGAACCATCCGGGCACTTCGGACACGACCCGTTGGCAGGCTGGTCCGAACCGTCCAGACATTTCGCCACCGTCTTGCAGCCGCTGGCAGGCTTGTTCGAACCGTCCGGGCACTTCGGGCACACCCCGCTGGCGGGCATCAGGGACCCGTCCGGACAGTAGTGGTCGCATCCGATCTCACAGTCTTTGAGCAGCGGCTGCGGCGAATCCGCCTGGATGGACGGTACTTTCATCGGCGCGGGGGCCTCGGGGACGAACTGCGCGACGGCGGTCGACGATGGGTGGAAGATACCCGTGTCGGCCCAACCGATTCCGGCCGGGAGCACGAGCGCGAACAGCGCTGCGACCAACACGATCAGGTGTAGGGTCCGGGGTGAGAATCTCACCGCGCGGGCCAGTTTCGCGTGCCGGTCCCCACCAGCACGCCGAGAGGAATTCTGGGAAGTATTCATTCGGCGTGACCTCGCTTGTTCGATGGTAAGGCCAACCGCGCCCCCGCCGCCCTGTCTATCGCTGTGGTGATCACGCCCGTTCACACTCGAGACCGACCGGTCCGCTGGGTCCCGGGCCCCGCGCCCTACGATGGCGATGACCGACTGGGACGCCCCATCGCGCCGAGAGGACAATCGTCACCATGCATCGAGCCGCGCCGGAGAGCGATATCGACGAGTCCGCCCTCCAGGTCACCGCTCCGAAGACCGAGGCCGCGGGAGTCAGAGCCGTCACCGTCGCACTGGAGCGCGCGGTCGAGGAGATGGGCGTGGTGCGCACGGCGCGCACGCTGACCCGGGTGAATCAACGCCACGGCTTCGACTGTCCGGGATGCGCCTGGCCGGAACCGACCGGTCGGCGGCGCCCGGCCGAGTTCTGCGAGAACGGCGCGAAGGCCGTCGCCGAGGAAGCGACCCTGCGCACGGTCACCCCCGAATTCTTCGCCGCGCACTCCGTCGACGACCTGGCCGCCAAGTCCGGCTACTGGCTCGGCCGGCAGGGCCGCCTCACCCATCCGATGGTGCTGCGCGAGGGCGACACCCACTACTCCCCCATCGCCTGGGACGACGCCTACCGCCTGATCGCCGACGCCCTGCGCGGCCTGGACTCCCCCGACGAAGCCGTCTTCTACACCTCCGGCCGCACCGCCAACGAGACCGCCTTCCTGTATCAGCTGCTGGTCCGCGCCTACGGCACCAACAATCTGCCCGACTGCTCGAACATGTGCCACGAGTCCTCCGGCACCGCCCTGGTCAGCTCGATCGGCATCGGCAAGGGCTCGGTCACCATCGACGACTTCGCCAAGGCCGACCTGATCATCGTGGCCGGGCAGAACCCGGGCACCAACCATCCGCGCATGCTGTCGGCGCTGGGTGAGGCGAAGGCGCACGGCGCGAAGGTGATCGCGGTCAACCCGCTGCCCGAGACCGGGCTCATCGCCTTCAAGGACCCGCAGACCGTCAAAGGATTCACCGGCGGGATCAGCATCGCCGACGACTTCCTGCAGATCCGCCTGGGCGGCGATATGGCCCTGTTCCAAGGCCTGGCCAAGCTGCTGTTCGAGGCCGAGGACCACGCGCCCGGCACCGTGGTGGACCGCGCCTTCGTGGACGCCCACACCGCGGGCTTCGCCGACTACGAAAAGCATATGCGCGCCGTCGATCTCGACACGGTCGTCGAGGCCACCGGGCTGACCCCCGAGGACCTCGACCGCACCGCGAAGCTACTGGCCGAGTCGAAATCGACCATCATCTGCTGGGCCATGGGCCTCACCCAACAGGTGCACGGCGTCGCCACCATCGAGGAGGCCACCAATCTCCTGCTGCTGCGCGGCATGATCGGCAAGCCCGGCGCGGGCGTGTGCCCGGTGCGCGGCCACTCCAACGTGCAGGGCGACCGCACCATGGGCATCTGGGAGAAGATGCCCGAATCCTTCCTCGCCGCCCTCGACCGCGAGTTCGGCATCACCAGCCCCCGCACCCACGGCTTCGACACCGTGAACGCCGTCCGCGCCATGCGCGACGGCCGCGGCAAGGTGTTCTTCGGCATGGGCGGCAACTTCGTCTCCGCCACCCCCGACACCGAGGTCACCGAGGCCGCGCTCCGCAATTGCGCTCTCACCGTGCAGGTTTCGACGAAACTCAACCGCAGCCACGTCGTGCACGGCCGCACCGCGCTGATCCTGCCCACCCTGGGCCGGACCGACGCGGACATCCAGGACGGTGTGCGCCAACAGGTTTCGGTCGAGGACTCGATGTCCATGGTGCACCTGTCGACCGGCCGCCTGACCCCGGTCAGCGACCAGCTGCGCAGTGAGGTCGCCATCGTGTGTGAGCTCGCCCAGCAGCTGTTCGGCACCGAGCACCAGGTCCCGTGGGGCGCGTTCCGCCGCGACTACGACCGGATCCGCGACGCCATCGCCCAGGTCGTGCCCGGCTGCGCCGACTACAATACGAAGGTCCGCGGCCGCAACGGATTCCAGCTCCCGCACCCGCCCCGCGACGCCCGCGAGTTCCGCACCGCCACCGGCAAAGCCAATTTCGCGGTCAACGACCTGCACTGGCTGCCCGTCCCCGCGGACCGGCTCATCCTGCAGACCCTGCGCAGCCACGACCAGTACAACACCACCATCTACGGCCTCGACGACCGCTACCGCGGCATCCGCGACGGCCGCCGCGTGGTGCTGGTCAACCCCGCCGACATCACCGCCCTCGGCTTCACCGAGGGCGACCTGGTGGATGTCGTCTCCGAGTTCGCGGACGGCACCGAACGCGCCGTCGCCGGGTTCCGGCTGGTCGGCTACCCGACCCCGCGCGGCAATGCCGCCGCCTACTATCCGGAGACCAACCCGCTGATCCCCCTGGACCACGTCGCGAAACGCTCCAACACGCCCGTGTCCAAGGCCGTCACCATCCGTTTCGAACCACACACCCACGTCACCGCATGAACCGGGGCCCCGCATGAGCCGAGTCACCGCCCGCCGCCGCACGCTGCGCATCTCCCCGAACGGCACCATCACCCGGCCCGACACCCTGGCCGTCGAGGAGCCGCTGGAGATCCGCACCGGCGGGCAGTCGCTGACGGTCACCATGCGCACCCCCGGCGCGGACATCGATCTGGTGCACGGCTTCCTCTACGCCGAGGGCATCATCGACACCGCCGAGGACATCGTCAGCGCCCGCTATTGCGCGGGCACCGACGAGAACGGGCAGAACACCTACAACGTGCTCGACATCCAGCTGCGGAATCCGATTCCGATCCAGCCCAGGTCGTTCCTGACCAGCAGCTCGTGCGGCCTGTGCGGGAAGACCGCCCTGGACGAGGTCCGGACCCGGGTTCGCCATGAGATCCCGGCGGGTACGCCGCGCGTCGACGTGCACACCCTGGCCAAGCTCCCGGCCGAATTGCGTTCCCGCCAGCAGGTTTTCGACGCCACCGGCGGCCTGCACGGCGCGGGCCTGTTCACCGCGGACGGCGCGGCCGTGGCGGTGCGCGAGGACATCGGACGGCACAATGCCGTGGACAAGCTGGTCGGCTGGGCCATGCGCGAGAACCGGCTCCCCGCAAGCGATCTCATCCTCATGGTGAGCGGCCGCGCCTCCTTCGAGCTGGTCCAGAAGGCCGTCATGGCGGGCATTCCGATACTCGGGGCGGTGTCGGCTCCCAGCTCGCTGGCGGTGGATCTGGCCGCCGATTCCGGGCTGACCCTGGTCGGGTTCCTGCGCGGCGAGACCATGAACGTCTACACCGGCGAGGACCGCATCGCACTGTGATGCCCGCGGTGTTCCGCAGGGTGAGGCAGCGGGGTTCTTTCCGCCGCTCCGGCTGCTAGTCTCCGCAATAGAACACGTTTCAATTCTGATGGGAGAACCCCTATGGCAGCGCAGCCCCGGGATGTCGTGGAGCAGTACGTGAAGCTGGTCGCCACCGGCCCGACCTCGGCGATCCTCGACCTGTACGCCGAGGACGCCGTGATCGAGGACCCGATCGGCAGCCCCGAGCGTCGTGGCCACGAGGCCATCGGCGAGCTGTACAAGGCGCTGGAGAACCTCGAGCGCGAGACCGAGCTGCACACCGTCAAGGTGGCCGGCAACCACGTCGCGGCCCACTTCACCCTGGTCACCGTGTCCAACGGGCATCGCATGACCCTCGCGCCCATCGACGTGATGGAGCTCAACGACGAAGGCAAGATCATCAAGATGCGCGCCTACTGGGGTCAGGACGACCTGAAGATGGAGCAGATCTAGCCACGGGCTTGCCCCTCACCCTTGCCCGAATTACCGTGACAGCACAGTGATTCGGCGAGGGTGGGAGGGCCTGTGCGGATCTCGTTGCGCGGCACCGGTGACGGGGTGCGGGTCAGCATGCGGCTGGAGATCAACCGGCGGCGCTGGATCGCCCTGCTCATCATGCTGGGGGTGCTCGCCGCGACCGGCCTGGTCACCGGCCTGTGGGCGGTGATCGCACCGGAATCGTTCTACGACAGCTACCCCGGATTCGGGCTGCGCTGGGTGCGCGCCGACGGGCCCTACAACCACCACCTGGCCGCCGACGTGGGCGCCTTCTTCCTCGCGCTGGGCGCCATCTCCACGGCCGCGCTCTACTACCGCGACAGTGTCATCGCCCGGGTCTCCGGACTGGGCTGGCTGGTCTTCGGCCTCCCCCATTTCCTGTACCACGCCTTCCACCGCCCGGACGCGCTCAGCGGCCTCAGCTACGGCCTGTCGCTCTTCGCGGCCCTGCTACTCCCGGCGCTCGCCCTCGCCGTCCTGCTGGTCGCCCCGCGCGAGCGCTTCCCGGTCCCGGAACCGGCCCCCTTCACGTTCAAATTCCCCCGCCGCGGCGGCACGTCGCAGCGATGAATTCGCCGCGGTCGCGCCGTCGTAACAGGTGACCCGAACGCACCGATTTTCGGAGTAGCGGAGTAAAGGTTCAACGGCGAACCACGGAGGATCAACGGCGATTCTCGCGACGGGCGCGATCGGCTCCCACCGACCGTCACCGACTCCATCGGCGCAGGGGAGGGCGCGTGGACAACTACACCGAATCGATCAGCGGGATCTGACAGGCCGATCCCCGGGCGTCCGCGAGACGGGCTCCCGGCGGTGACGAGGACGCGATCCCAGGCCACTGCGGCGGCACCGGCCAGCGCCGGGTGTACACCGGCGCCGACGGGCTCGGACAATAAGAAAAACCGGCTCCGCGAGAGGAATTCTCGCGGAGCCGTTTTCGCTCGTGGCAGGGGTTTCAGAGGAAGCCCCTGAGAGAGCCCGAGAGTTGTTCTGTTACGCCGACTTCTCGCGGCGCTCCGGAGCGGGGCGCTTGCGCGGCACGATGGTCGGCAGCACATTGTCGTTCACCGTGTCGGCATTGACGACCACCTTGGCCACGTCATCCCGGCTGGGGATGTCGTACATGACCGGGAGGAGCACTTCCTCCATGATGGCGCGCAGGCCGCGGGCGCCGGTGCCGCGCAGGATCGCCTGATCCGCGACGGCTTCCAGGGCGTCCTGGGTGAACTCCAGATCCACGCCGTCCATCTCGAACAGGCGCACGTACTGCTTCACCAGTGCGTTCTTCGGCTCGGCCAGAATCCGGACCAGGGATTCCTTGTCCAGGTTGGTGACCGAGGCGACGACGGGCAGACGGCCGATGAACTCGGGGATCAGACCGAACTTGATCAGATCCTCGGGCATGACCTCGGCGAAGTGGTCGGCGGTGTCGATGTCGGCCTTGGAGCGGACCTCCGCGCCGAAACCGATGCCGCGCTTGCCGACTCGGTCCTGGACGATCTTCTCCAGGCCCGCGAACGCGCCCGCCACGATGAACAGCACGTTCGTGGTGTCGATCTGGATGAATTCCTGGTGCGGGTGCTTGCGGCCGCCCTGCGGCGGCACCGAGGCCTGGGTGCCCTCGAGGATCTTCAGCAGCGCCTGCTGCACGCCCTCACCGGAGACGTCACGGGTGATGGACGGGTTCTCCGACTTGCGGGCGATCTTGTCGACCTCGTCGATGTAGATGATGCCCGTCTCGGCGCGCTTGACGTCGTAGTCGGCGGCCTGGATCAGCTTGAGCAGGATGTTCTCGACATCCTCACCGACGTAGCCGGCCTCGGTCAGCGCGGTGGCGTCGGCGATGGCGAACGGCACGTTCAGCATCTTCGCCAGCGTCTGCGCCAGATAGGTCTTGCCACAGCCGGTGGGGCCGAGCATCAGGATGTTGGACTTGGCCAGCTCGACCGGTTCACCCCGGGAGTCGCGGCCCTTGTCGCCCGCCTGGATCCGCTTGTAGTGGTTGTAGACCGCCACCGCCAGCGTCCGCTTCGCGGAGTCCTGCCCGATCACGTACTGCTCCAGGAAGTCCCGGATTTCCGCGGGCTTGGGCAGTTCGTCGAGCTTGACCTCGCTGGATTCGGCGAGCTCTTCCTCGATGATCTCGTTGCACAGGTCGATGCACTCGTCGCAGATGTACACCCCCGGTCCCGCAATGAGCTTCTTGACCTGCTTCTGGCTCTTTCCGCAGAACGAGCACTTCAACAGATCGCCGCCATCACCGATGCGCGCCATCTCCTGGGTCCCTACTTCCTTGTCCGCGTGCAACCGTCTGTCCCCGGTTGTCGGCGAGCTGCCTACTTCGAGCGTATGCCGCGACCCCTGAGTTTGCGGATCCGGCGATTCGGCTGTGTATCCAAATCTGTCTTCGAACGAAAAGCAGAGCCGACAACCACGAGCAAAGGTCCCTAGAGTGACCGTACCCGTTTCGCGTGACCGAGGTCGACAACTTGGGCACGTTTCTCACCGGACATGTGCGTGGACTCACCTCTGCCCGGGTGGCGGGGACGTCCGCGGCACGCCGCTACCCCGCCACCCGCCCAGCTCACTTCTGGGCGCTGAGCTTGCGGTACTCGAACACCGTGTCGACGATCCCGTAGCCCTTCGCCTCTTCGGCGGTGAGGATCTTGTCGCGGTCGGTGTCCTTGCGGATGACGTCCGCGTCCTTGCCGGTGTGGCGAGCCAGCGTGATCTCCATGAGGCGACGCATGCGCTCGATCTCGGCCGCCTGGATCTCGAGGTCGGAGACCTGGCCCTGGATACCACCCGAGGTCGACGGCTGGTGGATCAGGATGCGGGCGTTCGGCAGCGCGGCGCGCTTGCCGGGAGCGCCGGCCGCGAGGATGACCGCGGCGGCCGAGGCGGCCTGGCCCAGGCAGACGGTGGCGACGTCGGCGCGCACGTACTGCATGGTGTCGTAGATGGCCATCAGCGCGGTGAACGAGCCGCCGGGCGAGTTGATGTACATGGTGATGTCGCGGTCCGGGTCCTGGGACTCGAGCACCAGCAGCTGCGCCATGATGTCGTTGGCGGAGACATCGTCGACCTGGTTGCCCAGGAAGATGATTCGCTCCTCGAACAGCTTGTTGTACGGGTCGGAGGTCTTGACGCCGAAGCTGGTCTGCTCGGTGAACTGCGGCAGGATGTAGCGCGACTGCGGCAGGTTACCGGCGGCGGCGAAGGTGATGCCCGCGGCCCGCGGATCGATCATGTTGGACATAAACGTCTCTCCAAAGTCTGTGTGGTGGGCTGCGGAACTACTTGCTGCTGCTGCCGTTCGCCTGGCTGGCGTGGGTGACCACGTGGTCGATGAAGCCGTAGTCGAGCGCCTCGGCGGCGGTGAACCAGCGGTCGCGGTCGGCATCGGCGGTGACCTGCTCGATGGACTTGCCGGTGTGCTGGGACTGCAGCTCGTTCAGCTCGCGCTTGGTGTAGGCGAACTGCTCGGCCTGGATGGCGATGTCGGCGGCCGAACCACCGAGACCGGCCGACGGCTGGTGCATCATGATGCGCGCGTGCGGCAGCGCGTAGCGCTTGCCCTTGGTGCCCGCGGCGAGCAGGAACTGGCCCATGGAGGCGGCCAGACCCATACCGACCGTGCGGATGTCGCACTCGGCGAACTGCATGGTGTCGTAGATGGCCATGCCCGCGGTCACCGAACCGCCCGGGGAGTTGATGTAGAGCGAGATGTCCTTGGTCGGGTCCTCGGCCGTCAGCAGCAGGATCTGCGCGCACAGCTTGTTGGCGATGTCGTCGTCGACCTGAGTGCCCAGGAAGATGATGCGCTCGCGCAGCAGGCGCTCGTACACCGAATCACTGAGGTTCAGACCAGCAGTCGCGGATGTCATGCGCACCCCTGCCTGATGAATTGTCACGGATACCTGCCCTCTCTCAACGGCTCGGTTAACAAGCCCCTACTGATTCGCTGACACAAACCCTAACGAAGCAGGGCGGCACCGAACTCCCGGTACCGCCCTGCTTCGCTCACAGCGCAAACTTACGTCAACGCTTCGCGTTCCGGTGTACGGGGGTTCTCGGGGGTGTCACCCCGACAACCCCCATACACAGGGGTGAGATGAAATTCTTACTTGGCCTCGGCCTCGGCGGCCTCGGTGGCGTCGGCGACGGTCGCGAGCTCCTCGGCGGAGACCTCCTCGGCCTCGGCGGCCGGGTTGCCGAACATCTCGGCGGTGTCCACGGTGTTGCCGGCGGTGTCGGTGACGGCGGCCTGGACCACGACACCGGCGAGGGCCTTGCCGCGACGCACGTCGGCGAAGACGGCGCCGAGCTGGCCGGCCTGCTGGATCTGCTGGATGAACTGGTCCGGGCTCATGCCGTAGCGCTGCGCCTGGAAGATGATCCGCTCGTACAGCTCGTCCTGGCCGACCTGGGTGTTCTCGGCCTCGGCGACGGCGTCCAGCAGCAGCTGGGTCTTGACCGACTTCTCGGCGGCCTGCTTGGTGTCGGCCTTGAACTCCTCGAGCGAGGAGCCCTGCGCCTCGAGCGCCTCGGCCAGCTTGGCCTCGTCGTGGTCGAAGCCGTGGACGGCGTCGTGCTCGACGGCGTCGATCTCGGCCTTGACGACGCCCTCGGGCAGCGGGATCTCGACGGTCTCGAGCAGGGCCTCGAGCACCTTGTCGCGGATCTCGCCGGCCTGGGTGACCTTCTTGACGCGCTCGACGCGGGTCTTGAGGTCTTCCTTCAGCTCGTCGATGGTGTCGAATTCGCTGGCCAGCTGGGCGAACTCGTCGTCGGCCTCGGGCAGCTCGCGCTCCTTGACCGACTGCACGGTCACGGTGATGACGGCTTCCTTGCCCGCGTGCTCACCGGCGACCAGCTTGGAGGTGAAGTCCTTGGACTCGCCCTCCTTGAGGCCGACCAGGGTCTCGTCCAGGCCCTCGATGAGCTGGCCGGAGCCGACCTCGTGGGACAGGCCGGTGGTGGATGCCTCCTCGACGGCCTCGCCGTCGACGGTGGCGGACAGGTCGATGGAGACGAAGTCGCCGTCGGCGATGGCCCGCTCGACCGCGGTCAGGGTGCCGAAGCGCTGACGCAGCGACTGCAGCTGCTCGTCGATGTCGGCGTCGGTGATCTCGATCGGGTCGACCTCGACCTTGATGTCGGAGAAGTCCGGCAGGGTGATCTCCGGGCGGATGTCGACCTCGGCGGTGAAGGCCAGCTCCTGGCCGTCCTCGATCTTGGTGATCTCGATTTCCGGCTGACCGATGACCTTGACCTCGGTCTCGATCACGGCTTCGCTGTAGCGCTTGGGCAGCACGTCGTTGACGACCTGCTCCAGCACGGCGCCACGGCCGACGCGCGCCTCGAGAAGCTTGGCCGGCGCCTTGCCCGGACGGAAGCCCGGGATACGGATCTGCTGCGCGAGAGCCTTGTAGGCGCGGTCGAAGTCCGGCTTGAGCTCCTCGAAGGGCACCTCGACATTGATGCGGACCCGAGTCGGGCTCAGCTGCTCGACGGTGCTCTTCACGGACATGCTCCTTGTTCGTTGTTCATGGTTGACGTCTAGGTTCCCCCCGAACGCATCCCGACCAGGTTAGTTGACGGCCCGGGGGGCCGTGTAACCGGTCGTCGCGCAGGGGGTGCCCGAATACCGCGCAGGGCACCGGGACGGCCGGTCGGTCGACCGGTCGCCCTGGTACCGGGGTTTCTCTCAGTTACCGACCTTGACGGCGTCGGTCACGAAGACCAGCGTCTCGTTCGGCGTCATGCCCGCCGGCGGGTGCGCGCCGTAGCCCAGGTCCGGCGGGATGATCAGCAGGCGGCGGCTGCCCTGCTGGATGCCGAGCAGACCCTGATCCCAGCCCTTGATGACCTCGCCCGCGCCCAGCGTGAGGGGCAGCGGCTTGCCGCGGTCGAAGGAGCTGTCCAGCTTCTTCCGGTTGGACCAGGTGATCAGCGTGTAGTTGGTGCTCAGCTTGTCCCCGGCCTTGGCCTCGGGGCCGCTGCCCACGACCAGGTCCTTGGTGATGAGCTGCTTGGGCGGATCGCAGTCGGCGGGCAGCGTGATGGTCGGGGCGGTGCCGAAGCCGCCGTCCACCTTGATGTCCTCGGCGGTGCATTCGCGGCCCTTGCTCGCGGCCGTGGTGGCGGCCGCGCTGGTCGTCGCGGCGGCGGTCGTCGTCGTGGTCGACGACGCTTTGTTGTCGCTGCTGCCGCCGCAACCAGCCGCCAGCATCGTGGCGGCCGCGACCACACCGATCACACCGACCTTGCCCACCAAGCGCATTCCCGCTCCTGTCCGTCCAGTCCGGTTGCCGCACAGTTTGCGACGCCGCGCCGAACCTACACGGCTTCGGCGGATCGAGCCGGTCGGGGCGCGCTCGCAAGGGTTTCGGTGGCGAGCCGGGCGGGATCAGCGGGCGGTGACGAGGAGCGCGTACTGGGCCGTGGCCATGCGGTGAACGGCCGGTTCGGTCGCGCCGGACACCGAGGCCAGATAGCGGCCGTCCAGTACCAGGCAGGTGTATTCGGCCTGCGCCGATGCCTCGGAATCACGCAGGCAGACCGCGTCCGGGACGCCCTCGGGGGCCGAGACGACAGTTCGGGTGGCGGTCGGCTCGGCGAGCTCGCGCAGCGCCTGCCGCGCGGCGACGGCATCGGGAAAACGCAGCAGCCGTGCGGAATCCGTGACGGCCGCGGCCCGCACCGCGAGCGCGGGCGCACCGGGCCGGTTGATCAGCAGGCCCGCGACCACCGGGCCGTAGACGACTCCGGTGGCGCGGCGGGGGCCGCCCCAGCCCGCGATGAGGCCGTATTCGTCCTGGAACAGCGCCGGGTACGGCCAGTGTCCGGGCTGGGCGGGCAGCAGCCGTGACAGCATGCCGTCCGGATCGAGGGTCAGCTCCGGGAGCGCCTCGGGTTCGGTGGCCGTAAAGGCGTCCAGCCGTGGGAGTTCCGCGTCGAAGGCGCGGGTGGCCAGGGTCTTCATGGCGGCGCGGTCGGTGGTCGGATTGACGATGTACAGGCTCACCACGTAGGGGCCGCGGGCGAGCGTCACCGCCATGGTGGGGACGCGCGGACGCCAATGCCCGTGTGTCGCGAAGTATTCGGTGAACGGAACGGTCACGTTGTCACGGTTGACCGCGGCGTCCGCGGCGTCGATCTCGCGGGCGGTGTCGATGGCCGCCATGGGGTCGCGCATGCGCAGGACCGTGATCCGCAGCCCGGTGGCCGCGCCCTCCCGTGGGGTGCCGCTCGGGTCGTCGGTGCCGCCGATGCTGAATCCGGCCAGCATGCCGTGCGCGGTGAGGGTCGGCCGGGTCGCGTCGGCGAGGATGCCGACCGCGTCCGTCGGCGTCGGCACGGGGACGGCCGAGAGCCGGGACAAGGCGGGGTCGACATCGCGGGGCGAGACGACGGCCTCGGCCATGCGGACCGATTCCAGTAGCCGCGCATAGGTTTCGCCGGTGTCCCCGGGCACGGCGAGCGGCCGTCCGCTGTAGCCGCCCAGGTCCAGGGACCGCAGTTCCGGTGTCGCCGCGCGCGGTGCGCCCGCGATGGCACAGGCGCTCACCAGCACCGCGATGGACACCAGCGGGATGTGTCCGGCCTTCCCCCGCCGGTTCGTCGGATCACCTCGGCGCATACCGCCACCCCCGTAGCCGCTCGAATTTCGAGTGTGGGCGCACCCGTCAGCCCCGGCAACCGGTTATCGGGACATCGCGACCGGTCCGTGACAATTCGGGCCCGCCGCAACGACTTCCGTAGACGGAAAATTTGTTTGCGACTGCCCCACGGCCTACAGGAGCATCTCAGGATGCTGTTGACGATCTCGTGTACGCGCCCCGCGGGAGCCGAGTGGCCCGCCACCGACCTGGGGTACCTGCTGCACAAGAATCCTTCGCGCAGACAGACTTTCGAACAGTCCTACGGCGTCGCGCACGTTCTCTACCCGGAGGCGAGCGAGGACCACTGCACCGCGGCGCTGCTGCTGGAGATCGACCCGGTGCGTCTCGTCCGCGGAAAGCCCAAGGGCACACCCGACTTCAGTCTCGGCCAGTACGTGAACGACCGGCCGTACGCGGCGTCGTCGCTGCTGTCCGTGGCCATCTCGACGGTCTTCGGCACCGCCCTGCACGGCCGCTGCGCGCAGCGCCCCGAGCTGGCCGACACCGCCCTCGACCTGCGGATCGAGCTTCCGGCCGTGCCGTGCAAGGGCGGCCCGGAGTACGCCGAGCGGGTCTTCGCGCCGCTGGGCTGGACCGTCGCGGCCACTCCCCTGCCGCTGGACCCGGCCTTCCCGCAGTGGGGCGATTCCCATTACGTGCGTCTCGAACTCACCGGCACACTGCGCCTGGCCGAGGCCCTGGCCCACCTGTACGTCCTGCTCCCCGTCCTCGACGGCGGCAAGCACTACTGGCTCGACACCGCCGAGATCGACAAACTCCTCCGCTTCGGCGAGGGCTGGCTCACCGCCCACCCGGACCGCGAGTGGATCACCCGCCGCTACCTGACCCGCCGCCACACCCTGGTCCGCGCCGCCCTGGCCCGGCTCGCGGAACTGGACGACGCCGACCCGGAGGAGCTCGGCGCCATCGACCACGACTACGACGATGAGGGACCCGCCACCGAACCGCAGCACCCCGGCGAGCTGCACTCGCCGACAGCAGAACTCGCGGACGCCCCCAGCTCGACCGCGCCCGGGAAGGCGACCGACCCGGGCTCTGGTGCGGACGGGGCCGAACTCGCCGGTGCGGCCGCCCCGACCGCGGAGTCGGGCGGGCGCGGGCCGTC
>NZ_JBSGCY010000157.1:0-14146 GCF_053602115.1 Nocardia sp. NPDC004582
CACCGTGAGCGCGGCGGGATCCGCGCCGGCCACGGCGCCCGCGCAGTCGCCGGAGAATCCGCCGCAGTCGCAGGGGAATCCGACACAGTCCCCAGGGACCTCGCGACCGCCGGCGGACACCGCGCCCGCCACCGCGGCCAACGGCCGGTGCGTCAGCCTGACCTCGCCGGTGGTCACGCAGGCGCTCGCGACACTCGGCGGCGGTGTGGGCGGGGACGGGTTCTATGCCGAGAGCGGCACCGACGCGGCCGTCGGCTCCTGCCCCGCGCTGCTGTGGGTCCGAGCCGGGACTCCGCACGGCACCGCCAGTTCGCCCTGGCACGTGATGCTGTTCAACCACGACGGCTACCTGGGCACCGCGACCAAACGGTCCACCTCCTACACCAGCGTCGTCGGATCCTCCGATCGCACGGTGCAGGTGCAGTACCGCTGGCTCGCCGGGAACGACGCGAACTGCTGCCCGTCGGGCGGCCCGTCCGTGGTGACGCTCACCCTCGGATCCGACGGGCACAGCGTCACTCCCGACCGCGACTTCCCCGCCCAGGCCATCGCGCCCAAGTGAGCCCGGGCGCGCCGATCAGCGCGCGACCGTCCGCAGGCGCAGGCCCTCCGGTTGCAGGGCTCCGTAAGCGGCCAATCGAACCGTGCTGTGCGGCACCGGTTCGACGGTCCAGCGGCTCATGATCGAGGCGAGGACCAGGGCGGCCTCACTCATGGCGAAGCCGTCACCGGCGCATTTGCGGGTTCCGCCGCCGAAGGGGACCAAAGCCTTTCGGCTCGAGGGGCACACGTTGTGCGGCAACCAGCGGTCCGTGTCGAAGCGCTCCGGGTCGGGGAAGACGTCGGCGCGATGGTGGAGCAGGTAGGGGCTGAAGACGATCGTCGCGCCGGCCGGGATCCGGTGGCCGCCCAGGCTCGCCTCGGTGGTGGTGACACGGCTGAGGATCCAGGCGGCCGGGTACTTGCGCAGCGTTTCGGTGAGCACCCGGCCGGTCAGGTGGAGGTGCTCGATGTGGGCGTGAGCGGGGGTATGCGCGCCGACGACGGTGTCGATCTCGACCTGGACCCGGCGTTGCAGGGCGGGGTCGCGGGCGAGTTCGTAGAGCGTCCAGGCGAGGGTGGTGGCGGTGGATTCGGTGCCCGCCATGAGCATGAGGATCAGCTCGTCGACCAGATCGGTGCGGGAATCGGGTGTCGCCGGGGCGGATTCGAGCAGGGCGGTCAGCAGGTCGCCGCCGATCGCGCCGCCCGCGGTCCGGTTGCGGTCGATCATGTCGGAGACGGCGTGCCGCAGGCGGGTGCGGACGGCCTGGTAGCGGCGGTTGGCGGGCAGCGGGATCCGGGCCAGGGCCGGGGGCAGGAACATGCGGGTGAAGATGCCTTTGACATACAGGGTGATGTCGGAAATGGTGTGTTCCAAGGCATCCGGGGTGAATCCGGCGCCGAAGACGAGGGCCGCGGCGCAGCCCGCGCCGATGCGGAGCATGTCCGGGAAGGCGTCGATCGACTGGTCGGGCCGCCAGGTGTCGAGGACGGTGGTGGCCTGGTCGACGATGGTGCGTCCGTAGCCGGGCATCCGGTCCTTGCGGAAGATCGGCTGCACCCGGCGGCGGTGGGCGGCGTGCTCGGCGTGCGGGCAGGAGGCGACATTGTTGCCGGTCAGCTCGCGCAGGCGGTCGAAGAAGAAGCCGCCCTTGTCGAATGCGCGTGGGTCGTGGAGCAATTCGTAGGTCAGTTCGGGGGTGCAGACGACGTAGACGTCGCCGGTGCCGATCCGCAGCCGGACCAGGTCGCCGTGCTCGGGGAGACCGAGCAGGAAGGTGAGGGGGTCACGGAGCAGAGAGACGCTGTGACCCAGGAGCGGGAGCGCGCCGGGGGCGGTGGGGATGCGGGTGCGGGCGGCGGACGCGCCCGGGGACAAGACAGCCATGATCGACCTCCTGGTGGCGATGGCAGGGGGGTGCGCGGGATGTGAGAGTCGGTACCGGTCAGTCGGCGGCGAGCAGGGTGGCTGAGGTGCCCAGGCGGGTGACGTCGGCCTGGAGATAGCGCTCCGAATGCATCGACCAGTCGAGATTGCCGCGCATCCAGTACTTCATACCGTCGACGCACAGCCGCACGGCCCGGTGCTCCTGGCCGGTGAGCCCCCGCCAGTCGGCGCACAGGGTCGCCAGTTCGACTTCGGCACAGTGGAATTCGTCGATGATCCGCCCCACGCGCCGGTAGGCGGCGGCGACGGCGTCCTGCAATCCGCAGCGCTGTTCGGCGGCCAGGGCGAGCACGCCGTTGGTGACCTCGCCGATGGCGAGCTCCTTGCGCAGCGACACCACATCGTTGACCCACACCACGACGTCGGCGGCGCAGTTGAACATGTGCTGGAACGGGTCACTGCGCCGGATCATGCCCGGAACCTCCCGGCCCGCCGCGTATTCCAGCAGGTACAGACACGGGGTGATGCCGCCGGACTGACGGCGCAGCTGGGCGTAGGACACGACGCCGGGCACGGCTTCGGCGCGCCGGTTGATCGCCTCGTACGGGAACGACTCCATGAACGCGGCCATGCAATCGACGAAACCGAGCCGCCACTGCACGCTCTGACCATCCGCCATCCGGTCCCACACCGCGGCCAGTTGCCGGAAGAGTGCGCCGGGATGCTCGACGCGGTGGCGGCCGTCGACCGGGAGCGCGTCGAGCACCTGCGCCAGCGCCCGGCCGTGACCGGCGGCGACGCTGCCGCCCGGCCCGTCGTACCAGTCGTCGATGACGAATGCCCAGGTGAACCAGCCCGCCAGCGGTTCGAGCCGGTCCTCGCGGACGAAAGGGAAAGTGCGAGCGATGAGTTCGCCGAGCCGGGTGCCCGCCAGCCGCTGCCGCTGCCGGGCGGTTTCGACCAGACGGTAGCTGTCCGCCCAGTCCAGGATCAGGCTTTCCAAACGATCGCCGTAGCGCGAAACACGCACCGGCAGAGCGAGTATCGGGTGTCCTGGCGGTGGGAGGGTATCCAGTTCGGGCACACTGACCGGGATTTCGGGCGCGGACATGACGGCCTCGATTCGAATCGGCTGCGACGCGGCAATAGACATGGCTCGACCGCCGCGTGGGTGAACGTGGGAGTACCGCAATAGGTTTCGATACCTGCCCGCGGTCGTCTCGCTGTCCGGCGGGGGTTCATCGATCACCGTGCGATGAAATAACTGTAAGGTTGCCAGAACCTTTTCGCCAGTGCGCTTCCGGTCACGAGAAGTTGATATTGGGACAACACCGCGTGTCCTGGCGACACCCCGGCGCACCGCAGCGCTCCCCCGGCGGCGAGGACCCATCCGCCCCGACACCGATCCCCGGCGAAGATCGATTTCCGGCCCGCACGCGCCAACTTCGGACATCCGCGCCCGACCCGCACGGGCACAGGATGGCGCGATCAGCGAGGCCTTGGCGCAATCGGGGCTGGTCGAGTTGCCCGCGATTCACCAAGCTGGAAGCGGGATCCGGGCGCACGCGCCGCGCCGCGGGTGCGCCCGGAGACCTCCAATCGTTCCGCCGCGTGACGTGCGTCAGCCGGGCGACGGCGGCAGTCCCGAGGACCAGAGGCAACACCGGTGATCAATCACAGGCCGGCCCAGCGTCGGTATCGAATGCGCCCGATCTTCAGTACCGCGTTGCTGGTGGATTTCGCGCTGGGCCGCGGCCTGTCGATCGCATCGGTCCTGCGGCACACCGGCATCCGCGACCTGCAGCTCGCCCACCCCGGCACCGAGGTCACCTTCGCCCAGCACGTGGCGGTGATGCGCAATATCGTGCACGGCATCGGCGACGAGGCCGGCTTCGGCCTGATGGCCGGACTCACCTGCCATCCCCCGCAGCTCGGCGCGGTCGAACGCGCGGTCATGAGTCAGCCCACGGTCCGGCAGGCGTTCGAGGTCGCCATCCGCTTCGCCGAGCGGTCCTGCTCGCTGGCCCGCCACACCATCGAACGGCGCGGCGACGAGATCGAGCTGGTGCGTGACGATTCCATGCTGCCCGCCGAGATCCGGCGATTCGCCCTCGAACACGACATCGGGGCGCTGGTCAGCATGCAACGCGACGCGGTGCAGATGCGCCGACCCATCAAACGCGCCGAGACCACGGTGGCCGCCGATCCGGTCTACGAAGGGATCGCGATCGTGCTGGGCGTGCGCGACCTCACCTTCGACGCGCCGCGCACCGCACTGATACTGGACCCCGCGCTGCTGGATATGCCGATGCCGCAGGCGAATCCCCGCTTCGCGGGCCTGTACGCGGTCCGCGATGACGACCGAGCCCCCCGCCACCCGACCCGCCTGCGCTTCGACGACGGCCCCGCCCGGCGCTGACCACGGTGTCGCCCCACCGGTCGCGACGTCTCAGGAGCGGCCCGCCAGGACCGCGCCGTCGGAGACGCGGCGTTCGGCGATCGACTCCCATCGTCGGGCGGCTCGCCGAATCGCTTGCGGGCCCGAGTATCCCAGGATCTCGGCCTGGCGGGCGCGGCCCAGTCGCTGTCCGGCGGTGTCGGCCCGGCGTAGTCGTTCCAGTCGGGCGCGGTCCAATTCCTGGCGCCAGGTGGTGCCCGCCTCGGTCAGCCGGCGCTGTAAGGTCCGGCGGCTCACCATGAGTCGGCGCGCGACGGTGGCGAGCGAGGCGTCCCCCGCGACGAGCGCGTCGGCGAGCGCCTCGGCCACCTGGTCGACCCAGGCGCTGGCCAGCGGGGGCGGCGGCGGGACGGTGGAGGCGACCTTCTCGAGAATGGCGTGCAGCACCGGGTCCGCGGTGGTGAGCGCGGTGTCCATATCGGCGGCCCGGAAGGTGATGGAATCCTCCGACGCCCCGAATTCGATGGCCCGGGTGCCGACCAGATCGTGCAGATCGGTGTGGTTGCGCGGGGCCCGCTGGCGTAACCGGACCCGGACCGCGTCGAACGGCCCGGCCGCCACCCGCCGGGGCCGCCCGAGCAGGGAGCCCACCGCCCACAGGTGGGTCAGGTCGCGGGCGGTGTCGTCACCCTCGATGATCTCGAAGCCGAAGGTGATGTCGCCGTTGTCCTCCTCGGTGTAGGACAGCCGGTGATTGGTGCTGATATCGCTGATGAAGGGCCCGACGGTGGCCAGGCCCTCACCGATGGTGGCCGAGGTGGAGAACAGGTAGTCGCACAGCCCGCCGGCGCCGAGGGTGAATCGGCAGCCCACCCGGGCGGGGACGAGCGGATCGTCGAGGGCGCGCGCGGCCACCTCCCACAGGCGCGCGTAGGCCGAGCTGGGGACCTGGATGTCCCCGTCGTCCATCGACCATTGCGGAATACCGGCCTCTCGGAGCAACCAGTCGGTATCCAAACCGTTCGCCGTCAGCTCGGTGACGGCGAACCTGTGCAGGGACAGGCGATATGTGGTCTCCAAGATTCCTCCGGCCGCGCGCACAGGACCACTCGTTGCTTTCGGAAACCTAGTCACAGACCGCGTGATCCGGTGGCGACATCGGCCGATTGGCCGAAAAACGAACCCTGTCGGCCGCACCGGAATTCGGAGGATTCACCGGGCCGGTTCACAGCGAACCGGCCCGGCGCGGGATCAGTGGTGGTGGTCGTCGTCGCCGTGTGGGTGACCGTGGGCCAGCTCGTCGGCGGTGGCGTCGCGCACGTCGACCACCTTCACCGCGAAGTTCAGCCGCTGACCCGCGAGGGGGTGATTGGCGTCGATGATGACCTCGTCGCCGTCGACCTGCTGCACGACCACGATCTGGGATTCGCCGTCCGGGGCCTCGGCGTGGAACTCCATGCCCGGCTCCAGCTCGTCGACGCCCTCGAACATGTCGCGCGGCACGCTGGAGACCAGTTCGGCCAGGTAGTCGCCGTAGCCGTCCTCCGGCTCGACCACGACGGTGAGTTCGTCGCCGGTGCTCTTGCCTTCCAGCGCCTGTTCCAGGCCCGGCACGATGTTGTCCGCGCCGTGCAGGTAGATCAGCGGCTCGTCGCCGACGGAGGTGTCCAGCACCTCGCCGTCGTCGGCCGTCAAGGTGTATTCGATGGAGACGACCTTGTCAGCGGCGATCGACATGGGTGACCCTTTCGCAGAGGAATGCGGACCGCGCAAATGTAACCCGGACCCACCGGTTCGCTACCGTCGGCGTCGACAACACGCGACACCGAGGAAGACGGCCGATGAGAGTCTTTGCAGCCCTGGATCCGCGCCTGCCCCTGTCCCAGGTGCCCGCGGTGGCGCGCCGGATGGAGGCCCTCGGCTTCGACGGCATCCACATTCCCGAGACCATCCACGACTCGTTCGCGGTGGCGCTGCTGGCGGCCGAGCACACCAGCCGCATCACGGTACGCACGGCTATCACGCTGGCCTTCGTCCGCTCCCCCACCCTGGTCGCCTACAGCGCGTGGGATCTGGCGAGCTTCTCCGGCGGGCGGTTCGAACTGGGGCTGGGCACCCAGATCAAACAGAACATCGAAGACCGGTACGCCATGCCCTGGACCGAACCGGTCGGCCGGATGGGTGAGTACGTCGAGGCGGTGCGGGAACTGTTCGCGGCCTTCGCATCCGGTGAATCGGTTCGCTACGAGGGCGAGCATTACCGGATCACGCGCATGCAGCCCTATTTCAATCCCGGGCCCAGCGAGATGGCGGCCCCGCCGGTGCTGCTGGGCGCGGTCAACACCGGAATGTGCACGCTGGCCGGACGACTCGCCGACGGCGTGATCACCCACTCCACCAACGCCGATCCCGGCTATCTGCGCGAGGTGGTGCGACCCGCCCTGGTGGCGGGCGCGGTGCAGAGCGCACGGACCACGCCACCGATCTACGCGTCCGCGCCGGTCGCCACCGGCGCGAGTGCCGAGCTGGTGAATCGCGAACGCGAGCGGATGCGCCGGCTGCTCGCGTTCCTCTACTCCACGCCGTCCTACAAGCCCACGCTCATCCGGCTCGGCCTGCCCGAATTGTTCGACCGGCTGCGGGAACTCACGCAGGAGCACCGGTGGGACCGGCTGTCGGCGGTGATGACCGACGATGTGCTGGACACCCTGCTCGTCTGCGGCGATTACGCCGCGCTGCCAGAACTGCTGCGGGAGCGCTACGACGGGCTCGCCGAGGGCGTCGTGATGGCGGCCCCCGCCGACGACGGGGCCGACGACCGCCTGCGGAAGGCGATCGAGGAGCTCCGGTCGAACTGACGCGGCACCGCGCGCGGAAACCCTAGGCGCGGGCCTCGATCCGCCGTTCGATGACCGACAGCGCGAACTCCGCCCAGCGAATGTTCTCCTGTTCCAGGGAGATTCCGCGCAGCAGGGTCAGATACGGGCCCACCCGTTCGACTTCGGCCAGGTACGCCTGTTCGCTGCGCCCGTCCAGCATCCGGGTGCGCAGCCGTTCGTAGCGGGCCAGGCGCGCCCGCGACCACTCCTGTTTGGCGGCGACCGCGGCCCGCACGGCGGGGGCGTCCTCGGGTTCCATGGCCTGGACCTTCACCATCATCTCGTCGCGGATGGCGGTGGGTTTGGCGGGCTCGGCGATGAATTCGCGCAGTGCGGCCCGCCCGGCGGGGGTGATGGCGTGCAGGCGTTTGGTGGGGCGGCGTTCCTGTTCGACGACGCGGGTCTCGATGAGCCCGTCGGCGGCCATCCGCTCGAGTTCCTTGTACAGCTGCTGCGGGGTGGCGACCCAGAAGTTCGCCACGGGGGCGTCGAAACCCTTGGCCAGGTCGTAGCCGGAGGCCTCGCCGTCCAGCAGGGCGGCCAGCACCGCGTTTCGTAGGGCCATCAGGTCAGGCTAACTGATCAACTAATTGACCGTGCGCGGCCGATCCCGGTCCGAGGGCGCCGATCCGGGCCCGGAGACACAGCCGCGCGCCGCGCCTCCGGGTTCGCGGCGCGCTACTTGGCCGAGAGGCTGCTGAGCAGGCCGGCGAGGGGGTTGCTCGCGGACGAGCCGGTGCCGCCGGGGACGGGGATCGGGGTGCAGTCCACGACGTCCACGGTGATGGTCTTGACGCTGATGACCTGCTGGATCGCCTTGAGGGTGTGCGAGCCGACGGTGGTCGGGGTCCAGGAGAAGACGGCCTGGTTGTTGGCGACCTTGGCGTTGCCGAGGAGAGTGTCGTTGTCGCTCAGCGAGACATCGAACAGGAACGAGGTCGGGTCGACGGCGACGGTCACGGTGGTGGCCTTGTTGAGGCAGACCTTGGCGTCGCTGACGGTGATCGAGTTGACCAACGCGCTGGCGTTGGGGGCGGTCAGCGCGGCGACGGCGGCCGCTGCGCCGATCGCCGTCGCGCCGATGCCGGCACGGCGGGAATTCTTCATGAAGTGTGCTCCTCACATATCGCCCACAACTTCGTGAGCAATGAGAAACGATAGTGCTTCACTACAGGTGAGCGGGCGATTTCCGCGCATCCCGGGATCGTCGGCCCGTCCGCCGAGGCGAATTATGCGCCCGGAGCATTCTTCTCATGCGCGACCGTGCGTAGCGGTCGGTTTGCTATGCCCCTACCGTGAAGTCCATCTCGCTCCACCGCGGCCGGCCATCAAGCGATCTCAGAGCGGAGACAGGCGTGCCATCACTCGACGCGGGGTCCGCGTTCACCAAAGTCCTGGCCTGGATGGAGGCCGGCTCCCTGGGCATCCGGGAGCATTTCCGCGCGCCCGCGTCCCGGGCGGCGCTGGCGAATTATCGCGCGACTTTCGGGCAGCCGCTGCCGGATTCGCTGATCGCCATGCTGTCGGTCGCGGACGGCACCGACGACGCGGGCGATTTCTTCCTGCACCGGCTGCTGGGAGTCGAGGAGATCATCGCGATCCAGACGGTGCAGGAGCGCACCGCGGAGTCCTTCCGCCGCGCGGGCGTCGACTGCGATCACTGGGTGCACTGCCCCGAACCGGGCGCGGTGTCACGGAAGTTCTGGAAACCCGGGTGGGTGCCGTTCACCGCGGACGACGGCGACTGCGGTTTCGCGGTGGACACCAGCCCCGGGCCGTTCGGCACCGTGGGCCAGGTCATCACCTACGGACCCGACCCGGCCGTGCGCGCGGTGATCGCGCCGTCACTGGCCGGGTTCTTCGAATTGATCAGCGCGCGACTGGATCTCGGGTCGGCGCTGGTGGACCCGCACACCGGTGCGGTGTCGCTGTGCACGCCCGCGGGCAGCGCCGACCTCATCGAGACACTGATGGGGTGAGGCCGCGGGCGTGCCGACCGGCGACGGTCTAGCCGCCGAGCAGGCCCTTGGCGATGTGGGTCACCTGGATCTCGTTGCTGCCCGCGTAGATCATCAGCGACTTGGCGTCGCGGGCGAGCTGCTCGACCTTGTACTCGGCCATGTAGCCGTTGCCGCCGAACAGCTGCACCGCCTCCATGGCGACCTCGGTGGCCGCGCGCGAGGAGTACAGCTTCATCGCCGACGCCTCGGCCAGCGACACCTTCTCCCCCGCCGCGGTCCGCTCGATGGCGTTGAACACCATGTTCTGCACATTGATTCGCGCGATCTCCATCTCGGCCAGCTTGAGCTGGATGAGCTGGAACTGCGCGATCTCCTTGCCCCACAGCTTGCGCGACTTCGCGTACTCGATGCTGAGCCGGTGGCATTCGTTGATGATGCCCAGCGCCAGCGACGCGATGCCGATCCGCTCGGCCGCGAACGACTCCTTGGCACTGTCCTTGCCGTCGCCCTTGGCCGGGGTCTCGGTCTCGCCGAGCAGCCGGTCCGGGGTGATGCGGACATTGTCGAAGAACATCTCACCGGTCGGCGAGGAGTTCATGCCCATCTTCTTGAACGGCTTGCTCTGCGTGAAGCCCTCCATGCCCTTGTCCAGCACGAAGGTCAGCACCTTGCGGTCGCGCTTGTCGGCGCCGTCGCCCTCGTCCAGCTTGGCGTAGACGACGGTGACGTCGGCGTACGGGCCGTTGGTGATGAAAGTCTTCTGGCCGTTGAGGATGTAGTCCTGACCGTCACGCTTGACGTAGGCCTTCATCCCGCCGAACGCGTCCGAGCCCGAATCCGGCTCGGTGATCGCCCACGCGCCGACCTTCTCGAACGTCACCAGCTCCGGCAGCCACCGCTTCTTCTGCGCCAGCGTGCCGCGGCTGCGAATGGTGCCCACGGTCAGACCCAGGCTCACACCCATCGACGCCACCAGACCCAGGCTGATACCCGCCAGCTCACTGTTGAGGATCACCCCCATCGAGCCCGATCCGCTGAACCCGCCGCCCGACTTACCCGGCTTACCAGTGCTGCCGCCCTCTTCCTTGGCGAACGCCTTTTCCAGCCCCTCCTTCGCCAGCTCATCCAGCCCGAAGGTGGCATACAGCTTCCGAATGATGTCGAAAGGCGGCAGCGCCCCGCTCTCCAGCTGCTCGACGTTGGGCTTGATCTCCTTGTCGATGAACCCACGCAGCGCGTCGCGGAACATCAGGTCTTCGTCGGACCACTGGTACATGTAGTGAACTCCCGAGGGCTCGCGGAACGGTTACCCCCGAATATAGAACACGTTCTACTTCACGTCCGGCGCGAGCCCAGCCATCAGGTTTCGTTAGAATCACCCATGACGCCCAGTCAACTGTTCGCCCAACTGGGAGCCGACCGCCGACGACAGGTGCACCTATCGTTGTGCGAGGACGCCCTGCCGACCTGGACCGGCTACATCCACGACAAACGCGCCCACCTTCGCTACCGCGACTCGGTCGTCGGGATGCGGCACGACGTGGATATCGAACTGCCAGCCGATGCGCTCAGATCCGCTTGCGCCGGCACGGATCTCGCCGATGTCGGCAACCGATACCTCGAGCCCATCACGGCCCTGCAAGACGACGATCTGACCTTCCCCGACCCGGTCGAGTTCGCCTACTACGCGATCTACAACTGCTTCCGCAAGTACGCCACCGGCGACGACATCCCGGATTGGCTGATCATCAACCAGGCCTTGTCGATTCACGACGACCGCGAAGCCGCATCACGACTGACCCGCACGATCCACGAGATCATGGCGCGTTCGCGGGCATAGGCGACCGTTGATCTTCCACCGCCCACCTGGCCGTGCGGGCAGTGTGGGCAGTGTGGGCAGTGTGGGAAGCGGCAGCACAGGATGTTCGGGGGGTTCGCTAGTCCGGTCCGCCGAGCACGATCGGCCGGTAGGCCAGCGCCTTGTCCACGATCTGCGCCGGGGTCAACGGGGGATCGGAGAAGTCCCAGAAAATGTGGTCGGAGATGTTGGGGTCCGCCACAGAATCCTGGAGCCGAGCGAGCCATTCATCCAACTGTGCCTCGGTACCCTCGACGTTCTGGATGCGTGCGACCAATTCGATGAGCTGCTCGCGATCGAGCCTGGTCATGGTGTCCTGCCTTGGTGATCTCCGATATGGGCGGATGTGCGCGGCCACTCAGCTTTCCGCGATCTCGATGACGAAGATCGAGTTGCCGTCCGGATCGGCGACGGGGGCTTTGCGTCCTGCCGTGCCGTTGGGACCGACGAGGATGAAAGGGCCGGAGTCGATGCCGCGCGAGCGGATTTCGGCTACGGATGCATCCAAGTCGGGCACGGCGATATTCACCAGCGCCTTTCCGGCGCGCTCGGGATCGACCACGATGTAAACGAATACGGTGTCGCCGAGCTGCCACATCGCCTCGATGCCTGGCGTCACCAGGACATCGGCGGGACGGCCGAACAGGCGGGTGTACCAGCGGTCGGCTGCGGCGAAATCGGTCACCGCCAGGCCGAAGAACAACGAGTTCATGTCCATTACTCAACCAATCCGCGTCGGAGGGGTCGGGCGGTGTGTCAGTTGATCGCGGTCTCGTGGACAGAGTGCCACAGGTAGCCGTCGGGTTCGGCGGTCAGTACGGCGGTCACTTGGCGGGCGGCGCTGCCGGTCGGGCCGTGGTGGACTTCGCGGAAGCGGACCACGACCGTGGCGGCCAACCGGTTCAGCTCGACAACCTCGTCGATTTCGATCCGCAAACCGGGCACGGCATTCCGCGCCGCGCGCAGCCCGGTGAGGAGCGCCTCGCGCGCGACCACCGAACCGTCGGTACTCACCATGGTGAACTCCGGACGCTGCGCGCGGGCGAAGCGTTCGAACACCTCGGGCGCCGCCTCGCTGCCCAACCAGGTCGCGAGATCGTCGTGCAGATTCTGCACCGCGATGGCTACGGCGCCGGCTGCTTTGTCGTCGGTCACCTCAGCGATCGTACGGATGTCGCCGAATCCCGCCGGTCAGTCGAACCACTCGGGGTCGCCGGCCTCGATGAACCCGGACAGCACCGCGGGATCACGATGCGCCTCCTGCAACAACATCCCGAGTTGCCGAAGCGCCCCGGCATCTTCCCCGTAGGCCACGAACATCCCCGCCTCAGGGTCGTAGCTGACCCGATCCGCCAGCTCGGGCGCCCGCGTCGCCACCGCCGACCGCGCAACTCCCGCCCATCCGTAACCGCCACCGTCATAACCGGACTCGGCGAACACGACCTCGGAAGCGAGCATGTGGTTGTCGGACAGCATCAGGCAGAAATGCCCGGGCCTGTGGTCATACTCGAAGAACACCAGCGGGGCGTAGGTCTCACGATCGGTCACGCCCGGACCCTAACGGAACACCCCGACAGCGCCGGGCGCACCTCGAAGGATCAGCGGCGGGTTTCCGAAAGCCCTGGCTTCTTCCTGACATACAGCGTCTGGTGTGCGCGAGCTACCAGGGCGCCGTTGGAATCGACGATCTGGGTTTCGTGCTCGGTGATGGATTTCGACCCGTCGGCGGTGGTGCGGCGGATGTCGTCCATCAGTTCGCGGGGCATCAGCATCGTGGATCGGACGGTGCCGCGGCCGGGGGCGATGAACTCGATGTCGGCGGTGGTGTTCCAGATCCGATAGCCCTGGCCGAGTTGGCCGTTGGCCATCATTCCGAAGAACGGGTCGGTCATCGCGAACAGGGACCAACCCGGTGCGGCGCCATTGTGGTTGGAGTTCCAGCGGCGCACCTTCAGGCTCACCTCGGTGGACGTCCAGTCCTCGGCGAATCGATCGACTCGTACGCCCAGGAACAGCAGAGACGGGGCGAGATTCATCGCCGTTCGCAGCCTACGTGGTGTCAGAACGGCTGCCGGAATAGTCCGCCCTTCGAATCCCCCTGGTTTGAAACGCATTTCGCCACCCTACCTACCGGCCAGTACGGCGCAAGTGAGTACATGTCCTCGTCACTCGTCCGCGCGAGCGAGGGCCTCAACTTCCATCGCGGCGACGTTCGAACCATAGATGCCCACATTGATCCCGCACTCAGCCTCCCACCCGTTCGCCGGTCTCGATGACGCTGCCGGCGGCGTCCCCATCGAAGACGTCACGATGTCCACGTGCCGTGTCCATATATTCCCGAACCCTGTGGATGAGGCCACCCCGCAACTCGAAGACGAAGCAGTAGTCGTTGCGGTACGTGTTCCCGTTCGCCAGCGTGGCGCTCATCGTCTCCTCCACGATCACCCGATCACCATCGGCATAGAAGCCGTGGAAGTCCACCGCGACGTCACTGACGAACAACCGCGAGAACTCCTGTGCCAGAAAGCGTGTGATGGCCTGTCTGCCGATCATGTGGCTCGGAGCGTCGAGCGCGACCGCAGTCGCGTTACCCGCTGGAGCAAGCCATTCGGCATCCGCGGTGAAGAATGCTTCGATCCGGTCGGCATCGTGACTGGCGAACGCCCGCCACGCCGCCTGGACGATGGCCTTGTTATCCGTGGTCATGGCTCGACAGTACAAACATCCACACGCGCCACTCTGGCGGGAAACGGACGAGATCATCCACACACTCCGCCCGCCCGCCCCGCCCGACATCACCACAGCACGCCAATCTCGAACCCCACCGAACCATCTACTGGTCGACATGACAGTGCCTTCGGCCAGCTGCTGCTCGACCGGTTCGGTCAGCACGATATGCGGCACGAGTGTGCTCTGCACCGCACCAGGCTCCGAGCGCTCTCAGCTCGTCTTCTTGACGGGAGGCAGGTACTTGCCGAGGGTTGCGGGATCCTGGGCGTCGGCAGTGGGGAGGTAGATTCGGTAATTCAGCCGGAACAGTCCGCTGGGTGCCGAGGGCAGCCAGTTGCTCGCGTGGTCTGCCGGTTGCTGGTTCTGGATGTAGATGTCGAGTGATCCATC
>NZ_JBSGCY010000158.1:0-14021 GCF_053602115.1 Nocardia sp. NPDC004582
GCCGCTGATGCGGCACCGGGGTCGATTCGTCTGCGGTTCAGGTGGATCGGATTCGCCGTGATCCCGTCGATCGGGTCAGCGCCCGTCCGGCCGGGCGGGGTCGGCGGGCACCACGACCGCCGAGCGCGGCTGGGCCGGAGTGCCCGCGTGCTGGAGGTACCCGAGCCAGCCGGTGCCCACGAAGACCGCGAGCAGTACCGCGGTGGGGAGTTCGAAGATCAGCCAGCTGGTCGCGAAGAAGATGTCTCTCCAGGGGTGGACGGGGCGCTGGGCGATGCGGACGGGCGGGCGCTGGTGCCGGAGTGTGCCGTGATTCGAACGGTACTGCCTGCCCTGCCTGCCCACCGTGCCTCCGTTGCTGAAGAAGTGCCGAACCAGGATGTGGAACCCGCGGCGTGCGCACACCGGTGAACGAGCCGTCGCCGTGCGCACTCGCACCAGGCAGTATGCCGAACAGAACGAACATTCGGGTCGTATTGACCGAATATTGCGGTGCGTCGGCCGGATTGCTCCCGACTAACCGGACAAACCCGAAAAATCGCGCAGGACAACGTGATTACGATCGGCACAACTACCCAGGGCGTGATCGGCATGCAGCCCCAGATATTGGCTGCGCGTGCGCGTGCTCCAGCGCCGCGCCGCCTCCGACCGCGTCTTGTAGAAGTTGATCGTGTATCCGCCCTCGTAGACACGGATCAGGGTGTATCCGCCCGGATACTCCTTCACCGCACCCACTTCCAGGAATTCCACGCCGATCCCGGAATCGGGGCGGGTACGCCGATTCCGGTGGGTGTGCCCGCTGTGGTGCAGGAACACCCCGGGCGCGCTCGCGTACAGGGCGTGCAGCGCGGCCGCGTTGGAACGATCGAGGACGAACCCGGGCCCGCCCGGATTGCTCACCGCCGCATGCCGGGTCACCGGGTGGTGGCCGAAGATCAGTGTCGGACGGTCGGGTTCGCCGCGCAGCAGTTCGCGCAGATGGGCCAGCTGCGGCGGGGCGAGGGTGCCGCCGGCGCCGCGCACCCGGGTGGTGTCGAGGCCGATGATGCGCAGTCCGCCGGCGAAATACTCGTGCAGGCGGTCGCGCGGATGGAAGATCGCACCCCAGTGATCGGGCTCGTCCGGGGGACGAACGTCATGGTTTCCCCGGCACACGAAGTAGTCCCGGCCCAGCTCGCCCCAATCGTCGAGCTGGGCGCGGACACCGAGGGCCTGCTCGGCCGTGCCGGAATCGGTCAGATCACCCGCGACGATGAGGTGGTCCGCGGCCCGGTCCGGCAGTCGCAGATCCTCGAGCAGGGCGCTGAGCATGAATTCGGGATATTCGTCGGTGCCGTGGCGCAGGCCCTCGAACAGTCCCGCGAACAGGCCGCTGGCCGGTTCGCCGTAGTGCAGGTCGTTGGCGAGCGCGATGGTGCGGATCAGCCGCCCGGGCGGCGGGGTCGCGGTGGTGAGAATCCCGGTGGATTCCGGTGTTCCGGAACGCCGCGTCACCAGCGTGCGCGCGGGCACGGCCCGGCGGCCGTCGGAGTACGCCTCGAACCGATAGGCGCGGCCCGGTTCCAGACCGCGGATCTCCGCGTAGTGGTAGGCGGTCCGCCGCCCCTCGTACAACCAGGTACGCGGCTCCCCGCGGCCGTCGGCGGGGGCCAGGCGCACCTCGGTGTCGGCGGGGACCGGCCGCAGTCGCCCGGCCCGGTCGCGGGCTCGGGTGGTCCAGGTCAGGATGGCCGAATCAGCGGTCACCGTCACCAGTTCCAGATCCGTGGCCACCACCGTTTCGCGGGGCGTGCGGGTCCGGTCGGCGAAGATCGGGCGCGGCGTGCGCACGGCGACGGCCGCCGCCCCGCTCGCCGCGTTGGCCAGCCACATGGTTCGAAGTCGCGGTTCCAGCATCACATCTCCGTCCGCTGTGCTCCCCCACGCACGACGGTAGGGCGGCCAGTTGAACCGCCCGGTGCCCGGACATGACCGAACGGCTTCCGATTCCGGACATTCGGGCCATGTCCCGGCAACGGGGACGTCGCGACTCAGAACGGCTTGGTCGGCAGGTACTTTCCGTCCAGGGTGATGACCGCGCGCTCGCCGCCCTCGGGGTCGGCGACCTTCTTCACGTCCAGGCGGAAGTTGATCGCGGAGATGATGCCGTCCCCGAACTGCTCGTGCACCAGGGCCTTCAGCGTGGTGCCGTAGACCTGCAGCATCTCGTAGAAGCGGTAGATGGTCGGGTCGGTGGGGACGCCGCCGGGAATCGAGCCGCGCAGCGGGATGGTCTGCAGCAGGCGGGCCGCGTCGGCGTCGAGGTCGAGCAGCTCGGCCACGGCCAGCGCCGACTTCTCCGGCAGCGGGTGCTGGCCCAGGATGGCGGCGGTGGTGAAGGCCGGCGAGAGTCCGGCGGCGTCGGCGATCTGCTGCCAGGTCAGGTCCTTGGCGATCTTGGCGGCGACGGCGGCGTCGGCCAGGGCTTCGCGGGCGGTCGGGTCGAACTGTGCGTGCACCATGGGAGGTTTCCTTTCGAAGGGAGGGGAATCAGGCGGCGAGGGTGGAGAATTCGCCGTCGGCGTCGAGCGCCTCGACGCGCCCGGAGCCGATGTCGTACACCCAGCCGTGCAGGGTCAGGGTGCGCCGGGCCAGGGCCCGGGCCACCGCGGGATGGGTGGCGAGATTGGCCAGCTGTGCCACCACATTGTGCCGAACCAGCACGGATACCGCTGCGGCGCCGGTGATTTCGGGATCGACGGCCGCACGGGCGGCGTCGGCGTGCCGCAGCCAGCCCGCCACCGCGGGCAGGCCGGACAGGTCCTGGCCCTCGGCGAGCGCGGTCATCGCCCCGCACGCCGAGTGACCGCACACCACGATGTCGCTGACCTCGAGCACGCCCAGCGCGTACTCGATGCTGGCGACCACCCCGCTGGCCGCGCCCGGGGTGTGGGGCGGGACCAGGTTGCCGGCGTTGCGGATGACGAACAGTTCACCCGCTTCGGCGGAGGTGATGAGTTCGGGCACCACGCGGGCGTCGGAGCAGCCGATGAACAGCGCACCCGGGCGGTGGTCGCCGGCCAGGCGGGCGAACAGCCCCGCCTTGCCGGGGAAGACATCGCGCTGGAACCGTCCGAGACCGTCGGCGAGGTTCGGCATGGGAACTCCTTCCGAGTGCGGCGGCCCCCTCATCGGGCCGATGCCATTCACCCTGCCCGACCAGTGGCTATAGTGTCCAAGACTCGCTATCGATGGACTCCATTGCTGTCATCTATAGTCGTGCTGTGACCCCGGAACTCCGGCATCTGCGTTACCTGCTCGCCGTCGCCGAGCACGGCAACTTCACCCGCGCGGCCGAGGACCTGCACCTGTCCCAGCCCACACTCTCCCAGCAGATCCGTCAGCTCGAACGCCTGGTGGGGGTTCCACTGCTCGACCGCACCGGACGGTCGGTCCGCCTCACCGACGCGGGTGTGGTGTACGCCGAGCACGCCCGCCGCGCGCTGCGCGAACTGACCGCCGCCGACCGCGCCGTCCACGATGTGGAGGACCTGGCCCGCGGCACCCTGCGCCTCGCCCTCACCCCAACGTTCACCCCGTACCTGGTCGGCCCCCTCATCGCCGAATTCCGCGCCATCCACCCCGGCATCACCCTGGAGGTGAGCGAAAGCGCCCAGGAGGCCATGGAATCCGCGATCCTCGCCGACGACCTCGACCTCGGCATCGCCTTCCTCGGCACGCCCACACCCGGCGTCGAAGCCACCCCGCTCTTCGAAGAGAACCTGAGCCTGGTGGTCGGCGAGCACAGCACCGCCCGCTCCCCCCTACCGATCGCCGACCTCGCCCACGCCGAATTGGCGCTCCTGAGCCCCGATTTCGCCACCCGCGGCCACATCGACGACTACCTGCGCGCCCACGCCGTGACACCCCGCATCGCGGTGCAGGCCAACGCAGTCCAGTCCGTGATCGAAATAGTCCGCCGCACCGGACTGGCCACGGTCCTCCCACCCGCCATCGCCATGGCCTACCCCGGCCTGCGTGCGATCGACCTCGATCCCCCCATGCCGACCCGCACCGTCGCCCTACTCCGCCGCGACCAGGCCTACCGCACAGCCGCGAACCGCGCCTTCACCCAGCTGACCATCGGCTGGGTGCGCGACCGACTGCCACCGCCGCGAATTCCGCTGCAGCAGAACGAAACCCAGCGCTGAGCCTGGTCAGCGCCGGCTGGCGTCGGGGAGGCGGGCCGGGCAGGGGCCGTCGGGGACGGTGGCGAGCTCGAAATGCCACCACTCGTTGTCGTACATGCGGCACAGGCCCCAGTGGGAGCCGTTGGCTTCCAGCCACTGCGCGCCCTCGATCGGGCCCACGTCGATGGCCTGGCCGGTCACATGGGTGGATTCGCCGGGCGGCAACACCCACCGGCGCGCCGCCTCGGGGCTGCCGTAGGTCTGTAAGCCGTCCTCCCAGAGGGCTTCCTGCTCGCCGGGCGTGCGGTAGCCGGAGGTGATCCAGAGGGTGACCCCGACGGCGTCGGCATCGCTCGCGGCGGCGGCGAAGGCCGCGGCCAGCCGGGGATCCAGCCCCTCGGTGCCCGCGGCGATGGCCTTGGCGGAGGGGACGCCCTCGGCGGCTTGGTCCGGAAGCTGCTCGGCGGCAGCGCGAGTCGCGGTCACCACCGTGACCGAGCCGCCGACCAGACCCGCGCTGGCGAGTACGGCCAGCGCCGCCGCCCGCCGGGTTCCGGCGGGCCGTCGTCGCCGCTCGACCAGGTCAGGACCGACCACTCGCATCCGCACGCCTCCAGGTTCGAAGTTCAGCCTCGGGTATACCCGAACCGGACACCCGGTCCGGTCGGTTCGCGGATCTTCGCACCCGCCAGCCGATTCCGCGACTCAGCGCCCGCCCTCCGCCGGTTAGACGCGCTCCTTGGAGCGCTCGCGCACGCGCAGCGCGATCGGCTTCGAGGTCTCGGCGAAGAAGTCGTTGCCCTTGTCGTCGACGACGATGAAGGCGGGGAAGTCCTCGACCTCGATCTTCCACACGGCTTCCATGCCGAGCTCCGGGTATTCCAGGACCTCGACGGACTTGATGCAGTCCAGCGCCAGTCGCGCGGCGGGGCCGCCGATGGAGCCGAGGTAGAAGCCGCCGTGCTCCTTGCACGCCTTGGTGACCTGTGCGGAGCGGTTGCCCTTGGCCAGCATGACGTGCGAGCCGCCGGCGGCCTGGAACTGGTCGACGTAGGAGTCCATGCGGCCGGCGGTGGTGGGGCCGAAGGAGCCCGAGGCGTAGCCGTCGGGGGTCTTGGCCGGACCGGCGTAGTAGACGGCCATGTCGCGCATGTACTGCGGCATGGGCTCGCCCGCGTCCAGGCGCTCCTTGATCTTGGCGTGCGCGATGTCGCGGGCCACGACCAGCGGGCCGGTCAGCGACAGGCGCGTCTTGACCGGGTACTTCGACAGCTCCTGACGGATCTCCGACATCGGCCGGTTCAGGTCGATCTTGACGACGTCGCCGCCGAGGATGGCGTCGGTCTGCTCCGGAAGGTACTGCGCCGGTTCCCGTTCCAGCTGCTCGAGGAACACGCCCTCGGGGGTGATCTTGGCCAGCGCCTGGCGGTCCGCCGAGCAGGACACGGCGATGGCGACCGGGCAGGACGCGCCGTGGCGGGGCAGGCGGATGACGCGCACGTCGTGGCAGAAGTACTTGCCGCCGAACTGCGCGCCGATGCCGAAGGACTGGGTCAGCTTGAACACCTGCTCCTCGAGCTCGAGGTCGCGGAAGCCGTGCGCGGCCATCGAACCCTCGGTGGGCATGTTGTCCAGGTAGTGCGCCGAGGCGTACTTGGCCGTCTTCAGCGCGAATTCGGCCGAGGTGCCGCCGATCACGACCGCCAGGTGGTACGGCGGGCAGGCGGCGGTGCCCAGCGAGCGGATCTTCTCGTCGAGGAACTCCAGCATGCGATCGGGGTTCAGGATCGCCTTGGTCTCCTGGTACAGGAACGACTTGTTGGCCGAGCCGCCACCCTTGGCCATGTACAGGAACTTGTACGACGGCTGCGCGGGATCGCCCTGCTGCGAGTACAACTCGATCTGCGCGGGCAGGTTGTTGCCGGTGTTCTTCTCGTCCCACATGTTGATGGGCGCGAGCTGCGAGTAGCGCAGGTTCAGCTTGGTGTAGGCGTCGAACACACCGCGCGAAATCCATTCCGCGTCATCGACTCCGGTGAGCACGCCCTCGGACTTCTTGCCCATCACGATGGCGGTGCCGGTGTCCTGGCACATGGGCAGGATCCCGCCCGCGGAGATATTGACGTTCTTGAGCAGATCCAACGCCACGAACCGGTCGTTGCCGCTGGACTCCGGATCGTCGATGATCTTGCGCAGCTGCGCGAGGTGCGCGGGCCGCAGGTAGTGGCTGATGTCGTGCATCGCCTCCGCGGTCAGCATCCGCAGCACCTCGGGATCGACCTGCAGGAAGGTGCGCCCGTTCGCCTCGAACGTGCTCACGCCCTCGGTGGTGAGCAGCCGGTACGGCGTGTCGTCCTTACCGATGGGCAGCAGATCCGAGTACAGGAAATCAGGCGCGGTCACGAATCGGACTCCTCGAGCAGGGCTGGGGCTGGTCAGCCGACGGTTCAAGCACAGTGACTCTATCCAGGGCCCGCCGCGCCCCCGCCGACAGGTGGGGTTGCGGGCCCCGCACAGGTACAGGTTGCACCTTCAACCGAGCAGGTGTTACCTGTCCATGATGTGCTTGTCGGCGGCGGGGAGGACTTGGCATGGTGGCGGAACCCGGGAGTGGAACTGTGGCGCAGACCCGTTGGCTCGATGATGTCGAGATGCGCGCGTGGCTCGGATTCGTGTTCACCCGCGATCTGATCGCCGCCGCGGTCGGGCGTGACTCCCTACGCGAATCCAATCTGACCTATGTGGAGTACACGGTGCTGGCCCGGCTGGCCGACGCCCCGGATCATCGGCGGTCCTTCGCCGAGCTGGCGGCGGTGCTGGAGTGGTCGCAGAGCCGGTTGTCACATCAGATCACCCGGATGGAGAAGCGCGGGCTGGTGGCGCGGGAGTCGATTCCCGACGACGCGCGCCGCACCGCGGCGGTGCTCACCGACAAGGGTGTGCACGTGCTCGATTCGGCCGCGCCGGCGCATGTGGACAGTGTGCGCCGCCACATGGTGGATGTGCTCGATCGTGGCCAGCTGGCCGCGCTGGCCGATATCTACGACACCCTGCTGGCCCATCATCGCGGCGCCGAACCCGCACTGAGCCGGGCCGAGACCCGTGAGCAGCACACCTGACACGAAATCGCCTGCCCACCTCGGTTTGGTTTGGCACCCATCGGGTAGTGGGTAAGACTAGGCTCGGCACCGGCTTCCCATGTGGGTCGGCACCGAGCACACGGCTGGCTACGGTCGTGGAAGTGAGCACCCGACCTGGCCTTAGCGAAAGGGGCAGGAGTTTCCATGTCCGACGTGTCCATCGGTCTCTCGGCGGATTCGCTGCCCGCGAATTCCGTCGACAATCTGCTCCCGCAGCTCGTCGAGCACTTGCGGCAGAACCGCACCGAACTGCGCGAGGAGTGGGCCCGTCGCATCACCGATGCCCAGCTGCTCACCGCCATGACCCCCGAGGAGATCTTCTCCGAGGCGACCTCGGTCTACGACAACTACGTCGAGGTGCTCGAGACCGGTAGCGTCGAAGCGCTGCAGGCCTACGCGCGCGACCTGTCCGAACGCATCATCCCGCGAGGCGTCGAGACCGACGAGGTCGTCGGCATCGTGCTCCTGCTGCGAGACGTGCTGGCGCGCAGCCTCTTCGAGAAGTACCAGTCCGACTTCGAGCTGCTCAAGCTGGTGCTCGACGCCTACGAACCGGCCGCGAACCGGATCGCCAACACCGTGGCCGTGTCCTTCGTGCAGGAGCGCGAGCGCGTCATCCGCCAGCAGCAGGAAGCCATCCGCGAGCTGTCCACCCCGGTGCTCCAGGTGCGTGAGCAGCTGCTCATCCTCCCCATCATCGGCGTGCTCGACTCCCAGCGCGCCCGCCAGCTCACCGAGCAGCTGCTGCGCGCCATCCGCGCCAACCGCGCCAAGGTCGTCGTCATCGACATCACCGGTGTGCCCGCGATCGACTCCACGGTGGCCAACCACCTGGTGCAGACGGTCGACGCGTCGGGCCTGATGGGCGCCAATGTCATCATTACCGGCCTGTCGTCGGAGATCGCGCTTACCCTGGTCACCATCGGCCTGGATCTGTCGAAGATGAACGCCGTCGGTGACCTCCAGGGTGGCATCGAGGAAGCGGAGCGGCTGCTCGGCTACGAGGTGTCGCGCGTCACCGATCGCGACGGACGGTAACCAGGGCGGGGCTCATGCCGGTACCCATTCTGAAGCAGGGCACCTATCTCATCGCGTCGGTGCAGTCAGCGCTCACCGACGCCGATACCGAGCGCCTGCAAGACGATCTGATGACCTACGTCAGCAGATATCGCGCCCAGGGCATCATCGTCGATGTCACCGCAATCGACGTAATGGACTCCTTTGCCGCCAGATCGCTGCGTACCATCGCCCACATGACCAAGCTGCGGGGCGCCGAGACGGTCATCGTCGGCCTGCAGCCCGAAGTCGCTTTCGCCATGGTGCAATTGGGACTCACCTTCGAAGGTATGCACACGGCGCTGGACCTCGAGGAAGGCCTGTCGTGGCTGAACAAGAAGATCCATAGTCGCAGCCAAAAAGATGGTCGTGATCGTGGCCGCTGACGACGTGGTGATCGCGGTGACCGTGTCCAACGACATCGTGACCGCACGGCAAGCGGGGCTGGAGTTGGCTGCCAAACTCGGCTTCTCGCTTTCTGACCGCACCATGATCGCTACGGCCATTTCCGAAGTGGCGCGCAACATCACGAGCTACGCGGGCACCGGGGAGATCCGGCTGGGCGTGCAGGATCGTGACGGCCGGCGCTCGATGGTGGTGCAGGCCAAGGACAACGGGCCGGGCATTCCAGACATCCCGCGGGCCATGGAGGACGGGTATTCCACGGGACGCGGTCTGGGCCTGGGTCTTCCGGGCTCGCGGCGGCTGATGGACGGCATGGTCATCAATTCCGAGCCCGGCCAGGGCACCCTCGTCGAAATGTGGAAGTGGGTCCCCAGCGGTGCGTGAGGACGGCAACATCGGCGCGGTCGAATGGGCCGTCGCCGGACGCGCCCTGCCTGGACAACGGGTTTCGGGCGACCGCTCGGTGGTGCTGGACGCGGGTGGCGGCTCGGTGCTCTTCGCCGTGCTGGACGGTCTGGGTCATGGCGCGGCCGCGGCGGACGCCTCGGATCGGGCCGCGCAGGTGCTCGCCGAGAACCGCGCCGAGCCCCTCGATGTGCTGATGCTGCTGTGTCATCGGGCCATGAGCGACACCCGCGGCGCGGCGGTCTCGCTGGCGCTGTTCGATTCTCGCGACCGGGTGCACTGGCTGGGGGTCGGCAATGTCGAATCCCGCATCGTGGCGGCGGCTCCCGGCAAGCCCGCCATCCGGGCCACGGTCCTGCTCTCGGGCGGCATCGTCGGCTATCTGCTGCCGCCCAACCTGCAACCGCAGACGGTGCCGGTGCGGCCGGGCGACCTGCTGCTGATGTCGACCGACGGCATCACCTCGAATTTCGCCGACGCCGTCGACCTGTCCAAGCCGACCTCGGAGATCACCGCCGAGATCCTGGCCCGCCACGCCAAGGACACCGACGACGCGCTGGTGCTGGCGGCCCGCCACCGCGGGCAATCCCATCCCTCCCAACCCATTCCGAGTGTGAAGCCATGAGGCCGTGGTGAGTGCGGTACTGGCCGCTTTCCGCGAGGCGTACGCCGCCGCGCTGCGACTGCACCTGCGCGCCCCCGATCAGAACACCCTCGCGGAGGGCTACGAGCTCGGGCGGCGCGCACTGGTGGAGGGGGTGAGCATCCTCGATCTCACCGAGCACCATTACCGGCTGCTCGAACGGGAGGGGCTGGGCCCCGCACCGGACGGCACCGACCGCAGCGAGGCCGCCCTGGAGTTCCTGCTCCAGACCATGGCGGCACTGGACGTGGCCACCCGCGGCTTCCTCGACGGCACCCGCCGCTACGAGCAACAGCGTTCGCGCGCCGAGGATCTCGCGGGCCGCGACGCCTTCCGGACCGCGCTGGTGGAGTCGCTGCAGGACGGGTTCTTCGTCGTCGACGCCGAGGGCACGCTGATCGAAGTCAATTCCGCGTTCGGCGCGCTCACCGGGTACGGGCCCGACGGCATCCCCTACGCGCTCCCCCATCCGTGGACCGCCCCCGAGTCGCCGCGCTACCCGGATCTGGGCACCGAGGCCGCCCGGTTCGTGATGCCGATCCGGCATCGGGACGGCCGCCGGCTGTGGCTCGCGGTGTCGACGTCCTCACTGGTGAAACCCGAGAACGGGGAACGGGTTTTCGTCGGCACGCTGCGCGACGTCACCGCCGAGCACGATGCCCAGGCCCGCGATCAGGCGGTGTCGCGACTGGCGACGGCGGTCGCCGCGGCCACCAGCGTGGTGGAGGTGCTCACCGTCGGGCTCGAGGAGCTGCGGCGCGCGGTGGGCGCGGAGGCCGCGGTGGTCTCGGTGTGGCCCAACCACCACACCGGGCCGGAACTTTATGTATCCGAGGACAATCGGTACACCGCCGCGGGCCTGGCCCCGCACATCACCCAGCCCATCCGGCGGCCCGGCGGCGGCGAGGCGGAACCGATCGGCGGCGCCGAGTCCCGCCGCGTGCTCGACGCCCGCGCCCGCGCCCTGCTCGACCGCGCCCGATTGCAGCCCGGGCGCAGCATGTTCGCGATCCCGGAGGGCGTGGCCAGTTCCGAGGGCATCGTGGCGCCGCTGGGCGAGAGCGGGGATTCGGCGCTGTGGCTGCGTTTCTCCGCGCCGCGGGTGATCACGCCCGGCGACTGGGCATTGTTCTCGCTGCTGGTCGGGCACCTGAGCCTGGCGGTGCAGCGGGCCCGCAACTTCGATCAGGCCCGCTCCACCTCGCTGACGCTGCAACGCGCCATGCTCGGCCCGATCGAACTGCCGCCGCGGTTCTCGGTGCACTACGAGCCCGCGCTGCCGCCGCTCGAGATCGGCGGCGACTGGTACGACGTGGTGCGCCTCGAGAACGGCGCGATCGGCGTGGTGGTCGGCGACTGTGTGGGCCGTGGGTTGTCCGCGGCGGTGGTGATGGGCCAATTGCGCACGGCCGCACGGGCCCTGCTGTTGCGCGGCGCGGGCCCGGCGCAGCTGCTGGCCGAACTCGACACGGTGGCCGCCCGGATTCCGGGGGCGATGTGCACCACGGTGTGCGCGGCCATCCTGGATCCGGTGCGCGGGCTGGTGCGCTACTCCAATGCCGGGCACATGCCCCCGGTGCTGGCCGAACCCGGCAAGCAGGGTCGGCTGCTCGAGGGCGGGCGCGCGTTCCCGTTGGCCACCTTCGATATTCCGCGCCGCCCGGAGGCCACCACCGCGATGGCGCCCGGCTCGACGCTGGTGCTGTTCACCGACGGCCTGGTCGAGCAGCGCGGAGTCGACATCGACGACCGCTTCGTGGAACTGGCCGACGAATTATCGCGCGTGGCAGCGCAATTGCCGCGTGAGGTGGCCGATTCGGTGCTGTCGCGGCTGCGCCCCACCGGCGGTTACGACGACGATGTCGCCATGGTGGTGTACCGGCAGCCGCCGCAGCCGCTGCGTCTGGACGTCCCCGCCGACGCCCGGGAGCTGTCGCAGCTGCGGCGCGCACTGCGTACCTGGCTGACCGCCGCGGCCGTCCCGCACGATCTCGCGGTGGATCTGGTGTCGGCGGCCAACGAAGCCTGCAGCAACAGCATCGAGCACGCGTATCTGGGCGGCGAGCCGGGCCGGGTGCGGCTCTGCGCCGACAGCGGCATGGACACCCTCACCATCGAGGTGTCCGATTCCGGCGTGTGGCGGCCGCTGCCCGCGGATCCGGGCAACCGCGGCCGCGGGATCGCCATGATGCGCGCGCTCACCGATCAGCTCGATATCGACCATTCCGGGCCGGGCACCCTGGTCCGGATGTCGGTGAGACTGGTGGCCGCGTCCTTCTCGGCGGCCGGGAGAATGTGAATCAGGGCCTGTCGCCAGGTCTTCGGCAGGCGGCTCACCTGCGAGCCAGTGCCGATGTGGCAAACGATGCAGCACGAACGGACGGATCATGGCAGATTTGAACAACGTGACCACTAATTCCGCAGACGGCCACCCCTTCGCCGAAACGATGACCACCTCGGTCACCCGGACCGACGAGGCCACGGTCCTCACCGTGACCGGCGAAGTCGATCTGGCGACCGCCTCCGCCCTGGAGAGCGCGATCGACGTCGCCCTCGCCGCCCAGCCCGCCGCGCTCGTCATCGATCTGACCGCCGTCAGCTTCCTCGCCTCGGCGGGGATGGCGGCCCTGGTCAGCGTGCACAAGCGCGCCGGCGGCACCCGCCTGGTGGTGGTGGCCGACGGGCCCGCCACCAGCCGGCAGCTGAAGATGACCAGCCTGGACCAGGTGTTCTCGCTGCACTCCACCCTCGACGACGCGCTCAGCTCGCTGCGCTGAACCGGTGGGCCCGGCGTGTGTGGCGCCGGCCCGCTGCAGCCCCGAGACGACGAAAGCCGGGTCCGGTTCTCTCCGGACTCGGCTTTCGTCATTCGTGCGTAGTGGTCAGAGGAGCTCGCGCAGCTGCTCGATGAGCTTCACGCGCTCGGCGGCGGTGCCCGCCATCGGTATCACGTTGAGGACGGTGACACCGGCCTCGCGGAACGCGGCGACCCGCTCCTTCACGAACCCGGCCGAACCGATCAGGTTGATGTCGCGGACCAGATCGTCCGGCACCACCTTGGCGGCCTCTTCCTTGCGGCCGGCCAGGTACAGCTCCTGGATGCGGTCGGCCTCGGCGCCGTAGCCGTACTTGGTGGCCAGCGCGTGGTAGAAGTTCTTGCCCTTGGCGCCCATACCGCCGATGTAGAGGGCCAGGTGCGGCTTGATGCCCTCGCGCCAGCCGTCCACATTGTCGCCGATGGCCAGCGCCGGACCGGCGTAGATGTCGAGGTCGCCCCGGGCCGGATCACGCTTGGCCAGACCGGCTTTCACCGAATCGCCCCAGACCGCGTCGGCCTTCTCCGGCAGGAAGAAGATCGGCTGCCAGCCCTCGGCCAGCTCCGCGGCCAGCTCGACGTTCTTCGGGCCGAGCGCGGCCAGCAGCACCGGGATGTTGTCGCGCACAGGGTGATTGATCAGCTTGAGCGGCTTGCCCAGGCCGGTGCCCTGCCCCTCGGGCAGCGGGATGTTGTAGTACTTGCCGTTGTATTCCAGGCGCTCGCGCTTCCACACCTTGCGGCAGATCTCGAGCACCTCGCGGGTGCGGCCGATCGGCGCGTCATAGGGCAGGCCGTGGAAGCCCTCGATCACCTGCGGGCCCGAGGCGCCCAGGCCGAGGATGTAGCGGCCGTCGGAGACGTAGTCCAGCCCGGCCGCGGTCATGGCGGTCAGCGTGGGGGTGCGGGTGTAGAGCTGCAGGATGCCCGAGGCCAGCTGCACTCGTTCGGTCTTCGCCGCGAGGTAGCCGAGCGCGCTCACGGCGTCGAACGAATACGCCTCGGGCACGAACACGATGTCCAGGCCGGCCCGTTCGAGGTCGGCGACCTCGGCCGCGGTCTCCTTGAAGCCGTCGGTGTAATTGATCGACAGTCCGATACGCATGACCCGGACAATACCCAACTATTTGCATACTGACAGCGGGTGGGTTGCCCCATTCTCCGACCGACTGCGGGCGGGTTGCCGGTGACGGCTCCGCGACCGGTACCGTAGGCGGCGAAATCACCCGAAAACCGGGTAATGCCAGCAGGACTGCCAAGGGAGGCCACCCCGCATGACTCAGGACACCACCACGTTCGGTGACTCGACGCTGCGGGGGTACCTGGACCAGCTGGCCGCCAAGGTGCCCGCGCCCGGCGGCGGCGCGGTCGCGGCGCTGCACGCGGCG
>NZ_JBSGCY010000159.1:0-13972 GCF_053602115.1 Nocardia sp. NPDC004582
GCACGCCCTTGTTCTTGAACGCGGAACCGCACAGCACCGGGTAGAGCTCGGAGTTGACGGTCATCTTGCGGATGGCGCCCTTGATCTCCTCGACCGAGAGCTCCTCGCCGCCGAAGAACTTCTCCAGCAGGGCCTCATCGGACTCGGCGACGGTCTCGAGCAGCTCCTGGCGGTACTGCTCGGCCTTCTCCGCGAGATCGGCCGGGATCTCGACGACCTCGTACTGCTCGCCGAGCTTGGTCTCGCCCTTCCAGACCTTGGCGTTCATCTCGACCAGGTCGACGATGCCCTCGAAGGTGTCCTCGGCGCCGATCGGCAGCTGGATGACCAGCGGCTTCGCGCCCAGACGGTCCTTGATGGTCTGAACGGTGAAGTAGAAGTCAGCGCCCAGCTTGTCCATCTTGTTGACGAAGCAGATACGCGGCACGTCGTACTTGTCGGCCTGACGCCACACCTGCTCGGACTGCGGCTCGACGCCTTCCTTGCCGTCGAACACCGCGACGGCGCCATCGAGCACGCGCAGCGAACGCTCCACCTCGACGGTGAAGTCGACGTGGCCGGGGGTGTCGATGATGTTGATCTGGTTGTCGTTCCAGTAACAGGTCGTCGCGGCGGACGTGATGGTGATGCCGCGTTCCTGCTCCTGCGCCATCCAGTCCATGGTGGCGGCGCCATCGTGAACTTCACCGATCTTGTACGTGATACCGGTGTAGAACAGGATGCGTTCGGTGGTGGTGGTCTTGCCCGCATCGATGTGGGCCATGATGCCGATGTTGCGGACCTTGTTCAGGTCGGTGAGCACTTCCTGTGCCACGGAAATCTTCCCCGCTCGTAGCTAGTTGGGATTCAACGGGATAGGCCTCAGGGTTCGTGAGGCCCTCGGTGTCAACGTCGGGCGCGACGCGTCAGTGCCTTGCTTGAAACAGCTCGGCGGTCGCGCCCGACATGTGACTCGTCTCCCGGCACTTCCGAACGGAGGGCCGGGCCACAGGTCACCAGCGGTAGTGCGCGAAGGCCCGGTTCGACTCGGCCATCTTGTGGGTGTCCTCACGACGCTTCACCGAAGCGCCGAGACCGTTGCTGGCGTCCAGCAGCTCGTTGGCCAGACGCTCGACCATGGTCTTCTCGCGACGGGCGCGGGAGTAGTTGACCAGCCAGCGCAGCGCCAGGGTGTTGGCGCGGCCCGGACGGACCTCGACCGGCACCTGGTAGGTGGCGCCACCGACACGACGGGGCTTGACCTCGAGGGCGGGCTTGACGTTGTCCAGCGCGCGCTTGAGGGTCACGACCGGATCGGTGCCGGTCTTCTCGCGAGCCTGCTCGAGGGCGCCGTAGACGATGCGCTCGGCGGTGGACTTCTTGCCGTCCAGCAGGATCTTGTTGACCAGCTGCGTCACCAGGGGCGAGCCGTAGACCGGGTCGTTGATCAGGGGACGCTTGGGAGCGGGACCCTTACGCGGCATTAGCTCTTCTCCTTCTTGGCGCCGTAGCGGCTGCGGGCCTGCTTGCGGTTCTTGACACCCTGGGTGTCGAGCGAACCGCGGATGATCTTGTAGCGCACACCCGGGAGGTCCTTCACACGACCGCCACGCACGAGCACCATCGAGTGCTCCTGGAGGTTGTGACCCTCACCGGGGATGTAAGCCGTGACCTCGACCGCGCTGGTCAGGCGAACACGCGCGACCTTACGCAGCGCGGAGTTCGGCTTCTTCGGGGTCGTGGTGTACACGCGGGTGCACACGCCACGACGCTGCGGGCTCCCCTTGAGGGCCGCAGTCTTGGTCTTGGCGACCTTGTCGCGGCGACCCTTGCGGACCAGCTGGTTGATGGTTGGCATAGACCGGCTTTCCTTATTAGTAACCAGGTGTCTGGAACTTCATGTCTTTGTCATTCGAGCTTTCCGCCCAGTTCCCGCGGCATTTCGTCGCCACGGGGTCGGGCGTGTCGTACGCAGCTCGGAGCCCTTTTCAAGGCACGCTGAAAAGGTCAGCCGCTCTCGCTGGCCTACGTACTGCGCATCAACTTGCCCGAATGCTTCCGGGCACAGCGGTCCACGATACCCGTGGGCTCTATCCGGGGCAAAAGAGGGTCCCTCCGCCGGGGCTGGTAGAGCCCTTATCGAGCCAGGTTCAACGTCAACTCCACCAGCTTGCGAGCGGCTTCACAGGGGTCCGCGTGCCGAGATCCGTTGCGGTAGTTGACCCACCAGCCGACGATGCCGGTATCGGCGGCCGGAGCGCTCACGCCACACGAGTCCGGATCGTTCGGGCGGTGCGTCTCCAGCGAGCGCCGGCCCTGCACGGTTATGTCGTTGGTCACATACTTCAGGCGGTCGTTGTTGGCCTTCTCATTGGCCAGCGAGCCGAGCTCGTACCAGCTGAGCGTGACCATGCCGCTGCCCGCGGCGCCGCCGGTCAGATTCCACATGCAGACCGCGCCGTTGAACGACGGCTCCACATACATGTTGTCGCCGACCGCCTTGCCGATGTCGTCGACTGCGACCACCTGGCATTCGCGCAGCAGCTTGTCGAAGTTGGTGTTGATGCGGGGCGCGCCGCCGGTGCCGGTGGTACCGCCCGCGGGCAGCGCGGTGCCCGGCACCGTCTTGCCGCAGCCGGCCAGGGCCGCGGTCAGGGTGAGCACGGACACGGCGACGGCCAGCTTGCTGCGGCGCGACATGACGGTTCCCCTCATCCGAGCCGCTGCACGGTCAGTTCGGCCATTTTGCGGGTGCGGTCGCAGGGGTTGCCGAGATTGCCGCTGCTGAACGCGCCGTAGGAGATGGACCATTCGAAGAAGTCGTCGTCGAGCTGCACCGCGAGATCGCAGACCGCGTTGGAGGGGTCCAGGGCCTGGAAGCCCTTCCGCCCGCCGACCTCGATGGTGTCGGGCGTGCGGCCGACGCTGGCCACCCATGCTTTCTCGCGGTCGATGGGGCTGCCCCGATAGGAGGCGAAAGTCACGCTGGAGGAACTGATTCCGCCGGCCTGCCAATTGCAGCCGGTCGAATTCTTGAAGACATTGGTGAGGGTTCCGAGCCCGCCCAGATCCCGGACCTCGTCGTCGGTGAGGTGACCGCACTCCCCCACGAACGGTCCGAGCGTCGCCACCTTCGGCGGCGGGCGCAACCCCGGAGCGTCCTCGGAATCCTTGGTCCCCCCGCACGCCGACAGCACCAGAGCGAGGACCGACCCCGCGACGATCGCTGACGCCATTCGCATGGCCTGAACTCTACTGGTTTTGCCGGATCAGGCTCGTCGTCAGGGTTTGCGGTCGTGTTGCTTTGCTGTTCAGAGGTTTCCGCGCGCTTCCTGTTCACGCTCTATCGCCTGGAACAGCGCCTTGAAGTTTCCTTTCCCGAAACCGAGGGAGCCGTGGCGTTCGATGAGCTCGAAGAACACGGTCGGGCGGTCGGTGACGGGCTTGCAGAAGATCTGCAGCAGGTAGCCGTCCTCGTCGCGGTCGACCAGGATGCCGCGGCGCTGGAGTTCGGCGACCGGGACCCGGACGTGGCCGATGCGGGCGCGCAGTTCCGGATCCTCGTAGTAGCTGTCGGGGGTGTCGAGGAATTCGATGCCCTCGCGGCGCAGTATGTCGACCGCGGTGAGGATGTCGCCGGTGGCCAGCGCGATGTGCTGGACGCCGGGGCCGCGATAGAACTCGAGGTACTCGTCGATCTGGGAGCGCTTGCGGCTCGGGGCGGGTTCGTTGAGCGGGAACTTGACCCGATGGTTGCCGTTCGCCACGACCTTGCTCATCAGCGCCGAGTACTCGGTGGCGATGTCGTCCCCGACGAATTCGGCCATGTTCTCGAATCCCATGACGCGCCGGTAGAACTCGACCCACTGGTCCATGCGCCCGAGTTCCACATTGCCGACCACGTGGTCGATGGCCTGGAAGATGCGCGTGGGCTGCCCGGGGCGCGGGGCGTAGGCGGAGCGGCGGGGCTGATAGCCCGGCAGGTAGGGACCGTAGTAGCGGGAGCGGTCGATCAGGGTGTGCCGGGTGTCGCCGTAGGTGGCGATGGCGGCGGAGCGCACGATGCCGTATTCGTCGCCCTCGTCGTGCGGTTCGACCAGGACGGTGGCGCCCTGCGCGCGGGCGCGGCGGATGCAGCGGTCCACGTCCGGCACCTCGAGCGCGATGTCCACCACCCCGTCCCCGTGCCGATCATGGTGCGCGACAAGCGGACTGGCCGGATCCACCGCGCCCTTGACCACGAAGCGGGCGCCGCCGCTGCGCAGCACGAACGCCTTGTGGTCACGATTTCCGGTCTCGGGCCCGGCGTAGGCCTCCAACCGCATGCCGAAGGCGGACTGCAGATAGTGCGCGGTCTGGGTGGCGTTGCCGACCACCCAGACCAGCGCGTCCCAGCCCAGCACGGGAAACGGGTCCGCGGCGGCGTCGTGGTCGATCAGGCCGACCAGGCGGCGCAGTTCGTCGTCGCCGGGCAGGTCGCCGGACCGCGGGCGCTGGTGTCCTGCGTCGATGCTCATGTGATCAGCAAAAGCCCACCGATCGCCACTAGGCAATATCGCCGAAATTCACTGAACACTCTGGTGAATCGCACCACCATCTGCCGCCCGGTGCTGGACAATTTGAATAGCAGCGCACGCACGAGCGGAGGCTCCGCTCGATCCTGAGCGGAGGCTCCGCGATGTCCCGCACGCCCGCCCGGCTCGATGAACTCGACCTGGCCATCCTGACCGCCATGCACGAGTACCAGAAGGCGGGCATCCTCGAACTCTCCCGCCGCACCCGGGTCGCCCGCGCCACCGTGCAGTCCCGCATCGCGCGCATGGAGGAAGCGGGGGTGATCTCCTCCTACGACCCGCAGATCGACGTCACCGCAGCGGGTTTCGACGTACAGGCCTTCGTGACACTGGAGATCGCGCAGGGCGCGCTGGACGCGGTGGCCGTCGACCTCGAGGCCATCCCCGGTGTGCTGGAGGCCTACGCCACCACCGGCTCCGGCGACGTGCTGTGCCGAATCGGCGCGGATTCGCACGCCGGACTGCAGGCGGTGCTGCTGAGCATCGATCGGACCAGTTCGGTGGTGCGGTCGCACAGCGTGGTGGTGTTGTCCACGGTGGTGCCGCACCGCGCGCTGCCGCTGCTGCGCACGCTCACCCCGGCCGGTTCGAGCAAGGCTCCGGCGTACCGGTCCACACCCTCCTGATCAGCGCCGGTCCAGCCGGGTGATGAGCCCGCACACGTGTGATTCGGCGGCGGCGCGGGCATCGCCGGGATGCCCGGATTCGAGGGCGTCGAGGATGCGGCGGTGTTCGCGCAGCGCGGCGCTGCGGTTGCGCGGATGCGTCCACAGGTCGCCGCGGTAGAGGTGGGCCTGGGCCTCGAGTCGCGCCAGCTCGGCCGCGAGGGTGGGGTTTCCGGCGCGGTCGCGGATGCGGGTGTGGAACTCCAGGTCGAGTGCGGTGTCACGGGCCGGGTCGGTGTTGTCGCGCAGATGGCGTTCCTGGGTGGCCAGCAGGTCCGTGAGTGTGCCGAGGTCGGCTTCGGTGAGGCGGGTGGCGGCGCAGGCGGCGGCGAGGCCGTCGAGGACCGCGCGCACGGCGAGCACGTCGCGGATGCGCGCGTCGTCGACGACGGCGACGCGTGCGCCCGCGTGCGGGACGGTCACCGCCAGGCCCTCGGAGATGAGCTGCTGCACGGCTTCCCGGACGGGGCTGCGGCTCACCCCGAGCCGGGCGGAGAGGGCGAGCACGCTCAGCGGCGCGCCCGGCTCGAGCTCCCCGGACAGGACGAGCTGTCGCAGCTGCCGGTGCACGGTCGGGCCGAGCAGCTCGCCGTCCGGTTCGGTCATCGGGATTCCCTTCGTGTCGGTTCGAAACCTACCGCTGCGGCCGGTAGTTGGCCCGCACGCGCTGGGTGAGGAAGTCGGCGGCGGTGACGGGCGGGTAGACGCCGCGCGGGCCCTGGATGATCGCGTCGCGGTCGGCCTGGGCGAAGTAGGCGATGCTGTAGCGGTCGCCCTGGTACTCGTCGGGGCCCGGGCCGCGCACGCGGTGGAAGTTGGACGGCAGCAGATCGTCGCTCCACCGGGTGAGCATGTCGCCGATATTGCAGGTGATCAGGGCGGACGACGGGGTGATGGAGGTCCAGCGCTGATCCTCCATCTCCTTGCCGGGGCAGACCTGCAGTCCGCCCTGGCCGTCGCGCTGGAACAGCAGGGTGAGGCAGTCGAAGTCGGTGTGCGCGCCGGCGCGCCAGCGACCCGGCACGTCCCGCAGCTCCTCCGGGACCGCGAAGTAGTGCAGCAGCCGCAGCGTGGACTGGTATTCGGCGGAAGCCGGGTCGTGGGCGGCGGTGAAGTGCTCGCGCGGGAAGCCGAGGCGGTCGGCGAAGCAGGACAGCACCCGCATGGCCACGCTCCAGCAGCGCTGCTCGAAATCGAGGACGGCGGCGGTGAATCCGGGCAGTTCGGTCTCGGCGGGCCACCGGCCGGCCATGTGCGGGCGGGTGACCTGATAGGACTCCTTCTGATCGGGGACGCCGATGGAGGGCCGCACCTGGCTGAGGCTCTCCCAGCCCACGTTGTTCGCCTTGACCAGCGGATACCGCGCCTTCACCGGTTCCGGTAGCGCGAAGAAGTCCGCGGTGCGGGCGAAGACGTCGTCGATCTGCCACTGCGGGATGCCGTGACCGGAGAGCTGGAAGAAGCCGATCTCGGTGGCCGCGGTCCAGAGCTGGTCGGTGATCTCGGCGCGGCGGTCCTCGAAGTCGGTGAGATCGATGACGCGGATGTCGCGGGTGTCGGTTTCCGAGCCGAGGCCGCCCATGCGCTGTTCGCGGGCCACCTCGGAGAGGTCGTAGTCGGTTGTCATGGGGGTTTCCTTGTCTGCGGGCGGTGGTCAGCCGGCGGTGACGGTCTTGTCGATGAATTCGGTGGTGACCAGGTCGTTGGCGGTCAGGCCGGCGGGGACGGCGGCGCCACCCCGGCGCAGGATCGGGGTGAAGGCGTCGATGACGCGCTGCACGCGGGCGGTGTCGAAACTGCCGATCACACCGTCGCTTTCGGGTCCGATCAGGCCGTTGTCGATGAGGACGCGGGAGCCGAACGCGGCCAGTTCGGCGCTGTAGGGCGTGAACTTGGGGCTCTTGGCGACGACGTCGACGACGACGTCGTCGACGTGCTGCGGGTCGGCCTCGAATCGCGCGGTGGCCCTTTGGATCATCGGCACCAGCCGGCGCAGGCAGGGCCGCAGCTCGTTCAGCTTGTCGGCGCGGACGGTGACGGTGCGGGCGTAGCCCTCGTAGCCGACGTCGCGCAGCAGTTGGTAGGCGACCGGTTTGTTCCAGGCCCGCACCTCGTGCTGGTAGACGTAGGGCTCGGAGTTGGCGAAGCCCTGCTGAGCGAAGGTGGGGTCGGCGACGAAGCGGGAGGGGGAATTGTCGTAGGAGGCGTCGATCTGCGTGGCCTTCAGCAGACCGCGATCCACCAGCCAGTCCGGGTACAGCTGCCCCTGCGAGACCACCACGGGCGCAGCGGATTTCCCGATGTCGGCGATGCCCTTCCAGTCCGGGTGGGTCTTCGGATCCCACATGAGCATCTGCGGGCTGTTGCGCAGCAGCGTGGTGACCGCCACCACCGGCTGTGTGGCGGCCGCGGCGATGGCCTGCTCGGAGTGGGTGAGGCCCAGCGTGACCGCGGGGTCGACGTACATCTGCGAGGGCACGGTCTGGAAGCCGATGGCGGGACCGCCCGCGCGGATCTCGAGTTTCACCCCGGTGTCCTTGCCGTCCACCACGAGCGGGCCGGTGACCGCGCTGTTGTCGGCGTCGACGCGGTAGCCGGGTCCGAGCAGGCCGAAGATCGGGCCGGAGTCGGTCTCGGGTTCCCACTGCAGCTGCACCACGACGGTGGCGGGGCAGACCCCGGCGAGCTGCTGTTCGGGCGGGGCGGCGGGCAGCGCCACGGCGGGCGCGTCGGAGGAGCTGTCGGAACAGGCGGCGGCGGTGACCACCGACAGGGCGGCGAGGGCGGCGACGCCGAGCCGTCGCAAGGGGTTGTGCATCTCTATCTCCACAAGAGCTCGAGGACAAGGGTTCTCAGCGGCCGGAGGCGTGCCAGCGGCCGACGGTGAGCCGCTGCGCCGCGGTGAACAGCGTGAAGACGGCGACACCGAACAGGGCGGCGAGCACCAGCGCGGCCAGCAGATCCTCGGATTGCAGCCGGGCGCGGTAGGTGTCGAGCAAGGTGCCGATGCCGGGCTGTCCCTTGGCGGAGAACATGTCCCCGATGACCGCGCCGGTCACCGAGAGTCCGGCGGCGGTGCGCAGACTCGCCATGATGGAGGGCAGGGCGGCGGGCAGTTCCAGGGAAACCAGGCGGCGCAACCGATTCGCGCGTCCGAGGGCGAACAGTTCCCGCAGGTTGGCGTCCACCGACTGAATGCCGAACAGGGTCATGGCGATGATCGGATGGACCGCGATGAGCACGCACACGATGGTCCGCGCGGTCGGCCCGTATCCGAACCAGAGCCCGATCAAGGGCACCACGGCCAGCACCGGAATCGCCTGCAGCACCACGGCATACGGGTAGACCACCCGCTCGATCACCTTGGCCTGGCTCATGATCACCCCGATCGCGATGCCGAGCACGGCGGCCAGCGCCAGCCCGGTCATCGCGATCCGCGCGGTGACCGCCAGCGCCCGCAGCATGACTTCCGATTTCGCGGGGTCGGACAGTGATTCGGCGAACACCCGATGCGGCGGCGGCAACAGGAATCGGCGTTCCGGCGAGAGCAGCACGAGCGACACCAGATACCAGGCCCCGAGCGCGAGTCCGGTCGACACCACGGGGACCAGTAGCCGCCGCAGCGGCCGGGGTACGAGCGATCGCCGGGGCGCCGGGTCGGCGGCCGCCGATGCCGGGCTGTCGGATGCGGCGGCGAAAACGGCTGGGGCGGGGGCTGTCACGGCCATCAGGAGGCTTCTTTCAAGGATCGCGAGACGCGCGCGGCCAGCTCGGTGAAGGCGGGTTCGTAACGCAGGTCGCGGGTACGGGGGTAGGGGAGGTCGATGTCGACGACCTCGTGGACGCGGCCCGGGCGAGCGGACATGACCACCACGCGGGAGGCGAGGAAGACGGCTTCGGAAACCGAGTGCGTGATGAACAGGGCGGTGAAGGCGTTGTCGCGGTAGAGGCGCAGGAGTTCCTCCTGCATACCGAGCCGGGTGATCTCGTCCAGCGCGCCGAAGGGTTCGTCGAGCAGCATGAGTTCGGGTTCGAGGGCCAGGGCGCGGGCGAGGGAGACCCGCATGCGCATACCGCCGGAAAGCCGGCCGGGCAGGGTGCCCGCGAAGTCGGCCAGACCGACCGCGGACAGGGCGCGGGTGGCGCGGGCCCGGCGCTCGGTGCGGCCGATCCCGCGCAGCTCGGCGCACAGTTCCACATTGCGCAGCACCTTGCGCCAGGGCAGCAGGGTGGCGTCCTGGAAGATGAAGCCGACCGAATCGGTCCCCACCGCGACGGTTCCCGAGGTCGGCCGATCCAGTCCGGCGGCCAGCCGCAGCAGGGTGGACTTGCCGCAGCCGGAGGGGCCGACCACGGCGACGAATTCGCCGCGTCGAACGTCCAGGTCGATGCCGTCGAGTGCGACGACATTCCCGGAATCGTTGCCGCCGAACCGCTTCCCGACGCCGGCGAACGAGATCTCCATGGCCCGACCGGGTTCGGCGGCGAACTCCGGAGTCGTGCTCCCGGCGGGCGCGCCGGGGCGGAGGGCCGCGCGGCCGTGTGTTCTGTCCCGTGGAGCCACCACACTCACCTTCTCACTATGTTGCGTGCAATGTTTGGCTTCCTTCCAGTTTCGACCTCTTTGATTACATGCAGCCAAGCGCTTGTTTCGAGTCGATTAACTGTTATCGCATGCCATTCAGGAGCTCCACGAGCTCGGCCTCGTCGATCCGGCAGCTGCGGCCGGCGCGGATCACCGCGTCGCCGTCGACCCAGACGGTGTCGACCACGCGCGGGGATCCGGTGGTCAGCAGGCTCGCGCCCGGATCGCGCACGGGCAGGCAGGCGAAGTCGCGGTCGAAGCGCACGAGGGTAAGGTCGGCGCGGTCGCCGACGGCCAGGCCGGTCGGGCCGTCGGGCAGGCCGAGAGCGGGGGCGGCGCCCCGGGTCGCCAGGCGCAGCATGTCGTCGAAGGGCAGCAGATCGGCGCGCTCGTGGTGGGCGCGCTGCAGGTAAGCGCCCATGCGCAGGGCCAGCAGCATGTCCTGGGTGTCGTTGCTGGCCGCGCCGTCCACACCCAGTCCGACCCGCACGCCGGCCGCCAGCATGGCGGGCACCGGCGCCACCCCGCTGCCGAGGCGCATATTGCTGAGCGGGTTGTAGGACACCGAAACCCCGCGCGCGGCGAGGGTTTCGCGGCCGCGGGCGTCGAGTGCGCAGCAGTGCACGGCGAGCGTCCGAGGCCCGAGCAGTCCGCCTTCGTCCAGGTAGTCCACCGCCGAGCGGGCTGCGTGCAGTCGGCACATGTCCTCGTCGGTCATGGTCTCCAGCAGGTGGATGGAGATGGTCTTGCCGTGCCGCGCGGCGTGTTCGGCGACCGCGGCCATGCCGTCCGGGGTGAGGCAGCGCGGGTTCGGCACCGCCAGCGCGGTGGTGATACGGGAATCCGCCAGGCGCGCATCGAGATCCGCGAGATGCGCGAAGACGTCCGGAAGCGGTTGCATCAGGCGGGGATCCATCCCCCATGTGCGGGTGGGGTCGGCGCGATCGGCGATTCCGCGCCCGAACACGACCCGGATCCCCAGCTCGTCCAGGGCGCGCAGGGCCGCGTCGTGCACGGCTTCCGACGGGTTCGGCCACATGTGCTCCACGACGGTGGTGACACCGCTGCGCAGCAGTTCCAGGCCACCGGCCAGCGCCGCCGCGTAGGTCTGCTCGGGGGTGGCGGCGACGGTGGATTCGCCGACCCGGTGCAGCCATTCGAGCAGCGGCAGCCCCTCCCCCGCGCCGCGCAGGACGGACTGCTGCAGGTGGGTGTGGGTGTTGACGAAGCCCGGCAGCAGGTGGCCACCGGCGCCGTCGTCGCGGGGCAGTTCGAGTCCGGCGCCCGCGCCGGATCCGATGGCGGTGATCACGCCGTCGACGACCACCACGTCCTGTCCCGGCAGCCAGCGCGGCCCTTCGGGGGTGGCGGTGTAGGCGGTGACGTCACCGATGACGACGGAACAGGGCTGTGCGCGCACCATGCGGCATTCCTCTCGGAAATGCGGCTGGTTCGCCCACCGGTTCCCGGCGGTGCCCGTCGCCCGTTGCAGCCATGAGCGTCGTGCCGGGCAGCCTAGCGAGCCGGTGTTTCCCGCGCGTAAATCCTCGCGTGGGTGGGGTGGAGCCCGCGTACGGCTACGGCCGCAGATCCGCGCCGGGCTCGAGGATCTCGACGACGCCGGCGCGCGCCGGTTCCAGAAAGGCCAGCAGGGCGGCGGCTTCCGCCTCGACGGCGGCGCGTTCGGCGCGGGTCCAGGTGGCGTGCGGGCAGATTCGCAGCGCCGCCCGGTCGCCCTTGGCGAACACCTTGTAGACGCCGCTCAGATAGCCGTCCACCAGGATCGGCGAGACCTGATTGGCGAAGGCGCGCAGGGGCGGGGCATTGCCGTCGGGGACGATCCGGCTCCGATCCTGGTGGGAGAGAATCGCATTGTCGTACCAGCCGAGCAGCCGGACGGGGGCGGGCAGGTCCGGATCGGCGAGGACGGCGTCGGCGGCGTCGTAGAGGGTACGGCCGCGCTCGTCGGTGTAGGTGCGGACGCGGTCGCCCAGTTTCGCAACAGCCGATTTCATGCCGGTGAGTTTTGACCAGGTCTGCATGTCCATGGTGGTGGCGGGGCCGAAGGCGCGCAGGTAGCGCAGCAGCAGTTCCCCCAGCGGATAGCCCGGGTCCAAGGGCGCGCCGAGCCAGGGCTGGACCCGGGACCAGACCGGGCGGCTACTGTCGCCCCAGCGGCCGCGCGGCGGGGTCTGCAGAACCGGGAGCTGATACAGCCAGGCCTGGACCACCGCGCCCGGATCACGGTCCGGGTAGCGCGCGGCGGCATACTCGCGCAAGGTGGCGGCGGGGGCCGGCTCGTCGCCGAGCACCGATTCCCCCTGTGCGCGAACCTCTTCCGCATCCAGGCCGACCAGCGCCCCGTAGTTGAAGCCCTTGCGGAACGGGATCTTCTCCAGCTCCGGCTGGATGTGCGGGGCGATGCGCAGCGCGTCCGGCGGGGTGACCAGGTGAATGGTGCCGCGCATCAAGGTGATTCGGACCAGGGAGCGGTCGTCCAGCCCCCGCGACACGGTGCCGGGGTCGAAATCGGCTGTGCGGCTCCACAAGGCGACGAACGGCGGCAGCATGTCCTGCGCCTGCAGGCCGACCAGGTGATCGCACAGCTCGTGCGCACCGAGCGTGGAACGCTCCAGCAGGTGCTGGCGCTCGAGCAAGGTGCGATTCAGAACCCGGTTGGACAGCTTCACGATTCGTGACGCTACGCGACCCGAACCGGTCGCGCCCGCCCCGCTCAGCGCAGGGTGACGACGACCTTGCCGGTGGCGGTGCGCTTGTCCAGCGCGGAGACCGCCTCGGCGGTGTGCGCGAGGGTGTAGAGCTGCGGCTCGGGCGGGGTGATCTTGCCGTTCGCGAGCAGCGGCGCCACCTCGGCCCACTGTTCGCGCAGGTAGCCCGGGTGGGTCATGACCCATTCGCCCCAGGCCGCGCCGATCACCTCGACGTTCTTGAGCAGCAGGCGATTCACCTTCACGGTGGGGATGTCGCCGGCGGTGAAGCCGACCACCAGGACGCGGCCGCCCGAGGCCAGCGAGCGGATGCTGTCGGTGAAGCGGTCGCCGCCCACCGGGTCCAGCACGATGTCGACGCCGCGGCCGCCGGTGAGTTCCTTGACCGCGGCCAGCCAGCCGTCGGTGAGGACGACATCGGTGGCCCCGTTGGCGCGGGCGACCTCGGCCTTCTCCTCGGTGCTGACGACCGCGATGACCCGGCCCGCGCCGAGCGCCTGCGCCATGCGCAGGGTGGAGGTGCCGATGCCGCCGGCCGCGCCGTGCACCAGCACGGTCTCGCCCGGGGCCAGCCGGCCGCGGTTGCGCAGGCAGAAGTGCACGGTCAGGTCGTTGAACAGGATGCCCGCGCCGGATTCCAGCGAGACATTGTCGGGCAGTTCGAAGACCATGTCTTTGGGGGCGATGGCGACCTCGGCCGCGGCATTGCCGAGCAGGGTCAGCGCGATCACCCGATCCCCGGGCGCGACGTGCGAGCCGTCCGGGGCCTCCCGCACGATGCCCGCGACCTCGCAGCCCACGACATAGGGCAGCGGCGGCTTCATCTGGTACAGCCCGCGGGTCATGAGCACGTCGGGGAACGCGATCCCGGCCGCGTGCACGTCGATGACGACGCCGCCCGGGTAGGCGGCCGGCTCCGGAATATCGAGCACCTCGATCGCTTCCGGCCCTTCCAGCTTGCTCACCACGGCTGCGCGCATCAGCGAACTCCACCGCCTCTCCGTACCTTCAGCGGGCGGCTGAGAGCCGTCGGCTGTCCTGCGTCCATACCTGCGTCAGGCGCAACCGAATTCTGGGCGTACCCGGGGAGTTACCCCCATCGCCACTGAATCTGTCGTCGCGTCACGCATCGTCGAGCAACGCCACCATACATCCGGCCGTGGGAAGCCGTCGGCCGCCGCGCACTCCGGCATCCGGTTCGTTCAGCGGTGCGCGTACTCGCTCATGGATTCGTTGGCCACGGTCTGACCATTCTTGGTGATGATCAGGCTGTAGGCGGTGATCAGGTACTGGGTGCCGTCGGTCGGGTTGGTGACGGTGAAGCCGCCACTGCCGTCGGGCACCGGATCATTGATCTGGATGGTCGCGCCGTCGCTGACGCGCAGGCCCTGGTAGTAGTAGCGGCCGGTAGCGCTTCGGCACACCACCAGACGCGAACGG
>NZ_JBSGCY010000160.1:0-13940 GCF_053602115.1 Nocardia sp. NPDC004582
GCCCCCGGCGGCCACCCGGGCCACCGCGTCCGCGGCCTGATCCCGCAGCGCCCGCGGTTCCACGCCGCGTGGTTCGGCGGTGACCGTGTCGTCCTCGGCGAGCTGCGCCAGCCCGCAGCCGGTGCACAGGTCCATGGCCAGCGGATGCGCCGCGTCGCCCGCACCGGATTCCGCCTCCAGACTCGGAAAGTCGTCCGCCGCGGGCATTTTCCCGAGGTCCAGTACCCGCACCAGCGGGCCGTGCCCGCAGCCGCGACATCCCCGCGCCTGGTGCGCGCGCACGGCCTCCGCCGCCGCCCCGCTCATGGCAGCATGGCCTGGTGCGTATCGAAGCGACCGACCTCGCCGACGTCCTGCTGCTGACCCCGCAACCCTTCCGCGACGATCGCGGCCTGTTCACCAGAACCTTCGACGCCGAGGAGTTCGACGCGCACCTGGGCACGCCCGGCGTATCGGCGAGCTTCGTGCAGGACTCGCAGTCGCGCTCGCGCCGGGGTGTGGTGCGCGGGATGCACGGGCGCTCCGGGCGCGGCGAGGCCAAGCTGGTGCGGTGCGCGCACGGCGCGGTGCACGACGTGCTCGTCGACATCCGGCCCGGGTCGCCGACCTTCGGTCGCCAGCAGGCTTTTCTGCTGGACGACAACGAGTTCCGGCACCTGTACGTGCCGCCGGGGTTCCTGCACGGGTTCCAGGCCCTCACCGAGGTCGCCGACGTCTGCTACCGCATCGACCGTCCGCACGACCCGGCCGAGGACCTGGGTGTCGCCTACGACGATCCCGACCTGGCCATCGCCTGGCCGCAGCCGGTCACGACGGTGTCGGAGCGGGACGCGGGCGCGGGATCGTGGCGCGAGCTGCTCGCCGCCCATCACCTCACACCCCGGTCCTGATCCGGCGCAGCTCGTCGTCCAGCACCCCGGCCTCCTTGAGTGAGGTCAAGTGCGCCAGGCGCGTGAAGCGCTGGAAGAAGGCCTCCGAGGTGAGCCCGCGCGCGGTGTACTCGCGATACAGCTCGGCCGCGCCGTCGGGAATGCTCCAGCGCGCCTCGAAGCCCAATTCCCGGCGGGCGTAGCCGAAATCGACGCGGTAGGAGCGCGGATCCGCACCGCTCTCGCCGGTGATGGCCAGCGTGGACTCCGGGACCACGTCGACCACCGCCCGCGCGATCTGCGCGACGGTCAGATTGTTCGTCTCGGCACCCACGTTGTAGGCGCGGCAGTGCACGGCCTCGATCGGGGCCTCCAGGCAGGTGGCGAAGGCGAGCGCGATGTCCTGCGCGTGCACCAGCGGCCGCCACGGCGTGCCGTCGGAGAGCACCTTGACCTCGCCGGTCAGCACCGCGTACCCGACCAGATTGTTGAGCACGATGTCGGCGCGCAGCCGCGGCGAGAAGCCGAACGCGGTGGCATTGCGCAGGAAGACCGGGGAGAAGCCGGAGTCGGCGATGGCGGCCACATCGTCCTCGACCCGCACCTTGGACTCGGCGTAGGGGGTGAGCGGGCGCAGCGGCGCGTCCTCGGTCACCAGGCCGTCACCGGCCGCGCCGTACACCGAACACGTGGAGGCGTAGAGGAATCGGCGCACCCCGGCCGCTTTGGCCAGCCGGGCCAGCCGCACCGAGGCGTGGTGGTTGATGTCGTAGGTGATCCGCGGCGCCAGCGCGCCCAGCGGATCGTTCGACAGCGCCGCCAGATGCACCACCGCGTCGAAACCGGCGAGCTGATCGACGGTCACCTCGCGCAGATCCACCTCGATGGCGGGCGGTGGCGGCGGGGCCTCACCCAGTACGCAGTCCGCGAAATAGCCGGTGTCCAAACCGGTTACGTCGTGCCCGGCCTGCCGCAGGAACGGCACCATGACCGTCCCCAGATACCCCTGATGTCCGGTGACGAGTACCCGCATGACTATGCACCTCCGAAAGTGATGGTGGCCTTCTCGAGCAGAAACGCCTCGGCGTGCCGGGCGCGGCACTGCACCCCGCGCAACCGCGACAGGGCCAGGAAGGACTGCTCATCGAACCAGTCCCGATTGTGTTGCGAGGGATAGTGTTTCAGCAACAGGGCGGCCTTGGTCTCGGCCAGCCCCTCGGGTAGCGGATGGAACACCGCGGGCTGCGGGGTGTCGGTCTCCCACTTGAGAATCTCGTAGCCGAGCACCAGGTGGTCGCGGAACTCGGTGGGAGCCAATTCGGCCAGCAGCCGGTGGTCCTGGTGGGCGTCGCGGCGATGCGGCGCGAAGACCACCTGCGGCGCGCCCCCGCCGGCCAGCGCGGCGACCGCCTGCTTGGCCCGCACCCAGTGCGCGGGGGCGTAGCCGTCGGGGATGTCGAGGATGGTGAGCTCGAGTTCGGCTCCGGGGCAGAAGGATTCGAGCGCCGCGCGCTCCTCCTCGGCCCGCTCGGTGCCCGCGCCGGTCAGCACCAGCGCCCGCACCCGCAGGCCGGGCCGGGCCCGGGCCAGCGTCAGCAGGGTGCCGCCCATGCCGATGGCCAGATCATCGCAATGGGCGGCCAGCAGCGCGATCTCGGTGATCGCGCCGGTGTTCAAGCCGATCATGCGCCGCGACGCTCCCACACCATCCAGGGGCGATCACCCTGCTGGTAGCCGGTGTCGAGCTCGGCGCGCTCCTTGAAGGTGTCGGCCGGCTTCCAGAAACCGTGGTGCTGATAGCCGAACAGCCGGCCCTGCCCGGCCAGCGCGCCGCAGGCGTCCTCCACCAGATCCCCGCCGGGCGGCAGGTGGTCGAAGATCTCCTGGGTCAGCACGAAGTAGCCGCCGTTCTCCCAGATGGGCAACTGCGAGACCGGGGTGATGTTCTTGACCTCGCCCGCGGAGTTCACGTCCACGCAGTGGAAGGAGGACTGCGGCGGGACGATCATCATCGAGGCCGCCGCCCCGGAATCCTGGAACTGACCGATCATCTCGTCCAGCGGGGCGTCGGTCAGCACGTCGGCGTAGTTGGCCAGGAAGTACGGCTCGCCCTCGAGATGGCCGCGCACCCGGCGCAGCCGCTCGCCGATCGGCGACTCCACCCCGGTGTCGACGAAGGTGATGGTCCAGTCGCTGATATCGGACTGCAGCAGCTCCACCTTGCCGCCGCGGATCACGAAGTCGTTGGACACCGACTCCTGATAGGTGAGGAAGAAGTTCTTGATGTGGGCCGCGCCGTAGCCCAGGCACAGCACGAAGTCCTTGTGCCCGAAGTGCGCGTAGTAGCGCATCACATGCCAGATCAGCGGGCGCGGGCCCACCATCTGCATGGGCTTGGGTATGACGTCCTCGGTTCCGTTGCGCATGCGCATGCCGTAACCGCCGCAGAACAGTACGACCTTCACGAGCTTTACCTTTCGGCGGGTGTGGATGCGGCGGCGTCGTCGAGCGTCGCATGATGCAGATGGGGGAGCGGGTAGACGAGTTCGCCGCCCCGCTCGAGGACGTGACGCAGTTGCGCGGTGATCTCGCGCTCGAGATTCCACGGCAGCACCAGCACCACATCGGGGCGATCGGCGTCGATCCGCTCCGGTTCGTGTATCGGGATACGGGTGCCGGGCGTGAATCGTCCGTGCTTGTAGGGGTTGCGGTCGACCGTGTACTCGAGCAGGTCGGTGCGGATACCGCAGTAGTTGAGCAGGGTGTTGCCCTTGCCGGGGGCGCCGTAGCCGGCCACCCGCTTGCCGGAGGCCTTGGCGTCCAACAGGAATCGCAGCAGATCCTGGCGCACCCGTTCGGTGTCGGGGCGCAGCTCCAGGTAGCCGCCGACCTCGTGCAGACCGGCGTCGGCCTCGAGCCGCAGCGCCTCGGCGACCCGGTCGGTCGGGGTGCCCACGCCTCGCGGGCGGGCCCAGATGCGCAGGGAGCCACCGTGGGTGCCGATCAGCTCGCAGTCGACCACCTCGAGTCCGGCGGTGGCCAGCGCGCGCTGCGCGGACAGCAGCGTGTAGTACTGGAAGTGCTCGTGGTAGACGGTGTCGAACTGGGCCAGCGCCACCAGGTTCAGGGCGTGGTGCACCTCGATCGACAGCCAGCCGTCGGCGGCCATGAGCGCGCGCAGCGAGCGGGTGAAGCCGAGCAGATCGGGAATGTGGGCATAGACATTATTGGCCACCACCAGATTCGCCGGTCCGTGCTCGGCCACCACCCGGGCCGCCAGCGCCTCGTCGAGGAAGCCGGTTTCGGTTGGTACGCCCTTGTTCCGTGCTGCCGCACCGACATTCACCGACGGCTCGATGCCCAGGCACGGGATGCCGGCGGCGACCGCGTGCTGCAGGAGATAGCCGTCGTTGCTCGCCACCTCAATTATGAAACTATTGTCGTTCAGTTTTAGCTGTCCGATTGCTTGCTCCACGAAGAGTTTCGCATGCCGAACCCAGCTTTCCGAGAACGACGAAAAGTAGGCGTATTCGGTAAATGTCTCTTCCGGAGTGATCAGTGCTGGAATCTGTAGCAGTAGACAGTTTTCGCAGAGCCGCAGATGCAGCGGATATGTCGCCTCGGGGAGGTCCAGCTCGGCGGCGGTGAGAAATTTCTCGCAGGGCGGCGTGGCACCTAGATCAAGAACACTGAGCAATCGATCGGAATCGCAAAGACGGCATTGCACGAAGTTTCCCCACCTTTCACCGAGTCCGGGCTGCCCGCGCAGCACCGGATGACCAGTGGGTCGGCTCGGTCCGGCCTTACGTTACAACAGGATTGCGCGGCGCCCGGGGGCCCGACGAGTGACCGATAGTGCCAAAACAACTGTAATTCTGCGACCCGCAGAACCGGGCGTCCGGTCGGCAAACCGTCGAGTCTTGCACCACAAGGGTTTCGACCAGCTCACACGGTGTGTCTTGCGTACGTCAAGCTGCGATTTTGCGAATAGGGGAAATAGGGGGGATTGATGTGGGGAACCGGTCGCGATCAAACCCGTTACTTTCTGGAAACGTTGCTACCGTGCAAGATTGGGTATGGATGACACACGGGGTGTGTAACATTCGGCTTCTGGCCGCCGAAAGACTCGGCGGCATCATCGGTTGTCATGGTCTGAAAGCCCTTGGGAAACCGGCGTCAGCCTGGTCGTGGAACTGATCAGCGGGGATCGGAACCGAGTTCTCCCGTGGGGGAGGTGCGTTCGTTTCATGTCTTATGAAATCTCTGCCGGTCGCGCCGTGCGCGTGCACCGGCCACCGCGTCCCGGGCCGCGCTCGGATCGTGAACGCTGGCAAGCGGATTACGCTAGTCGGCTATTTATCAGCGACCTCTGTGTATTAATCCTATCCGTCGGATTCGCCCAGTGGATTCGTTTCGGCGGATCCGGTGCGGAGCCCCCGCTGGCGTCCCAGCTGCCGCTGGAGGTTCGCTACACCATGGTGTCCGCCCTGCTGGCGCTCGCCTGGTCGGTGACGCTCGCGCTCAGCGGCACCCGTTCGCCGCGGGTGATCGGCAGTGGCACAGAGGAATACCGGCGAGTGGTGGCCGCGTCCCTCAAGCTGTTCGGCGGGATAGCTATTGTTTCGCTACTGCTGCGCGTGGATATCGCTCGCGGATATCTCGCCATCGCCCTGCCGCTCGGCATGGTCTTGCTCATGGTGGAACGGCGGATCTGGCGGCGCTGGGTCGCGGGCCGGCGCGCCCGCGGCGCCTACCGCACGGCCATGCTGGTGGTCGGCAGTCCCGAGGCGGCGCGGGCCATGGTGTCGGCTTTCTCCCTGGACCGTGACTCCGGCTATCAGGTGATCGGGGTGTGCACCCGCAGCGAGGAGCCGCCGGCGGAGTCGGCGCTCGAGGTCGGCGGCCGGGAAATCCCGGTGGTCGCAAGCGATCACGATGTCATCGACGCCGTGCGACGCACCGGCGCGGACACCGTCGCGGTGACCGCCACGGACAATCTCGGGCCCGCCGACTTCCGCCGCATGGCGTGGGAGCTCGACGAACTCGGGGCCGAGCTGATCGTCACACCCGGCCTGGTCGACATCGCCGGCACCCGGCTCACCCACCGGGTGGTCGCGTCCATGCCGATGCTGCACGTGGAGAAGCCGCAATACGACCGGGCGAAGTCGATTCGCAAGGGCATGTTCGACTTCTGCTTCGCCGTCGCCGCCCTGCTGGCCATCGCACCCGCGCTGGCCATGATCGCGCTCGCGGTGAAACTGTCCAGCCGCGGCCCGATCTTCTACCTGTCCGAGCGGATCGGCCGGGACGGGCAGCCGTTCCGGATGATCAAGTTCCGCAGCATGTACGCCGACGCCGACGCGCACATCAACGCGCTCATCGACAGCAATGGCGGCAACCCGCTGTTCTTCAAGGTCCGCGACGATCCGCGAGTCACCTCCGTCGGCAAGGTGATCCGCAAGTACTCCCTCGACGAACTACCGCAGTTCTTCAACGTGCTGCGCGGCGAGATGAGCATCGTCGGCCCCCGGCCGCAGGTACAGCGGGAGGTGGACTCCTACGACGGCGTCATGCGACGGCGGCTGCTGGTGAAGCCGGGCGTCACCGGGTTGTGGCAGGTGAGCGGCCGCTCCGACCTCACCCCCGAGGACGCCATGCGTCTGGACCTGTCCTACGTCGAGAACTGGTCCATGGTCCTGGATCTGCTGCTGATCGCGAAGACGATCGGCGCGGTGACCCGGGGCGAGGGCGCGTACTGAACCAAGCGTTCAATACCGAAGGCGCGCACCACATCCAGCGGTGCGCGCCTTTCCCGTGCAACCCGTGGCAGACTCTCTGGAACAGTGACGTACGGGGAAGGGGAGGGGAGGATGACGCTTCCAGATCCGGACGCCGCGCGCGCGATCCTCATCGGAACCGCTCGCTACGCCCCGGATTCGGGCTTCGAGTCCTTCCCCGAAGTGGAGCGCAGCCTGCTCGACTTCGCCGAATTCCTGCGTGGCGAAACAGGACTGCCCGCGGATCACATCGATGTGGTTCTCGATCCGGCGGATAGTACGACCATCGCGGCCCGGGTCACCGCCGCCGCGCGCGCCGCGACCGGGCTGCTACTCGTCTACTACGTCGGGCACGGGGTCGCGGTCGACAACCAGTTGCATCTGACCCACACGGGTTCGCGCTCGGCCGACTCCGATGTCACCGCGCTGCCGTATCCGGTGCTGCGCTCGCGGATCAAATCCAACGCGCGCGGTCCCGTCGTGGTGATTCTCGACTGCTGCCACAGCGGAAGAGCCTTCGGCCGTGACGTTCTCGCCGGGGAAGGCGAGCCGTTGCGTGAGGCCACCGATATCGACGGCGCCTTCGTCCTCACCGCCACCGACGAGAAGACCAAGTTCGCGCGGGCCACCGGCGGTGGCGGTCGCACCGCTTTCACCGGCATGATGCTCGACACACTGCGCGCCGGGGTGCCGACTGCCGACCGGTACCTCACGCTGAGCGTCTTGTTTCGCGAACTTCGCACCCGGCTGCCCGCCGCGAACATGCCGAAACCGAAAGCGCTGGAACGAGGAACGGCCGGCCGGATCGCGCTGGCGGCCAACGCCGGATGGACCGGCCGCACCGAATCCGCCACGTTGCCCGCCACCGGCGACACCCCCTACCGGGCGACGATCCGTGACATCGCGCCCGCGGAGGGCCTGTCCGATCGTGAGGCGGAGTTGGCCGAACTCGCCGACTTCTGTGCCGGCGACGAGTCCTACCTCTGGTGGCGGGCCGGACCCTGGGCGGGCAAGACGGCCCTGATGGCCTGGTTCGCCCTGAATCCGCCGCCGCGGGTGCGGGTGGTGGCGTTCTTCATCACCTCGCGCATGGCCGACCAGGACGACCATCGGGCCTTCACCGACGCTGTGGTGGAACAGCTCTCGGCCCTGCTGCCGGATCAAGCCGCTACCGTCGCCGGCGCGACCGGAAGCCGCGACGGGCTGCGCCGCCATCTGCTCGCGCTGGCCGCCGAGCGGGCCGCGGAGGCCGGGCAGCGGATCGTATTGCTGGTGGACGGACTCGACGAGGACCGCGGCCGGACCAGCATCGCCTCCTTGCTGCCGAAGAATCCCGGACCGGGACTGCGGGTCCTGGTCTCCGGACGCCCGAATCCCGGGCTCCCGCTGGATGTTCCCGCCTCGCATCCGCTGCGGCACTGCCGCCGCCGCGAACTCGGCCCCTCCGCCAAAGCCTTCGACATCCGCGACGCCGCGCAACTGGAACTGCGCGGGATCCTGGAACGCTCCGACGCCGACCAGCAGATTCTCGGACTGGTGACGGCCGCTCGCGGACTGACCAGCACCGAACTCGAGGATCTGACCGGGTGGCCGCCGTTCCGCATCGAGACCATTCTGTCGGGCGTCACCGGGCGCACCTTCCGGACCCGGACCAGCCGGTTCGGGTCCGACCAGGTGTACCTGCTCGCGCACGAGACCCTGCAACGCGAGGCCGAGGCGACGCTGGGCCGCGCGCTGCTCGTGGAATACCGAAACCGGTTCCACGCCTGGGCCGAGCGCTTCCGCGACCGCGGCTGGCCGGTGGAGACGCCGACCTATCTGCTGACGCGATACTTCTCGATGCTGCGCAGGCACGGCGACATGGTGCGGATGACCGAACTCGCCCTCGACACCGCACGCCATGATCGGCTCCTGCTGCTGTCCGGCAGCGACCAGATCGCGCGCACCGAGATCGCGACCGTGACGGGTGTCTGGCTCGAACAGCGGGATCCGGACCTGGTCGCGGTCGGCGAGCTCGCGCTGCGGCGGCATCGGTTGACCCGGCGCGGGCGCGACATTCCCGCGAAACTGCCCGCGGCACTGGCCGACCTGGGTGAGCTCGTGCGCGCGCGGAGCCTGGCCGACGGCCTGCTGGACCCGCACCGTCGCCTGCGCGCCCGGATCGGCGTCGCCGCGACCCAGTTCCGCCGGGACGATCCGCGGCACAATCGGGCCGTGGTCGACTCACTGCGGGAGTCGGAGACCTCCGTCGTGCCCGACGCGGATCTGGTTCGCCTCGTCGGCGCCCTGATCGCCGTTCCGGATATCGAGAACGCCGAACTGCTGGCCGCCGAGATCACCACACCCGTGGAACGGGTTCGGATACTCGCGCAACTGATTCCGGCGTGGCGATCGCTCGGCCGCCACCAGGCGATCGAGGCGGCGAAGACCGAGATCGACCGCCACGTGGTGTGGGCGCGCAGCGCCGAACGCGACGAGGTGTTGCGGCCCGCGGTGCGCGCCTACGCGGCGCTGGACGACCACGACCGCGTCGACGAGCTGAGCGGCGCCGCCGAATCCGCCGGGGTACGGGTGGTGGCGCGCGCGGCGATCGCACGTTCCCTCGCCGCGCGGGGCGACGCGGAATCCGCTGCCCGCCAGGTGCGTTCGATCCGGTCGGAGCTGGGGCCGATCGGCAGCCAGGTGGTCCGGTCGCACGTGCTGGCCGCCATCGCCGGCGATCTCGTCGCGGCCGGATTCGGCGACGTGCTGCGGGCCGAGGCCGAGGCCGTGCTGGTCGACATCGAGGCCTGGCAGGGCCGGCTGGAGGCGTCGAACACCGGAATCGAGGCCGCGTTCAGCGACGCGATCAGCGGAATCGCCGACTATCCGTGGGGACATATCGAGGCCGCGGTGGTGCAGCTGGCCGACTGCCTCGTCGCGCTCGGGGAAACCGATCGCCTGCTTGCCCTGGCCGGCCGATTCACCCGGGGGACAGGCGGACTCGAGGTGGCGGTCCGAGCGCTGACCGCCCTGCTCGCGGCGGAACGGACGGCCGACGCCCGGCGGCTGGTCGCGGAGATCGAGCTTCGCGCCTACCAGAGCGTCGACCCGCGCGAGCGGGACCTGGTCCTGTACACGATGGTGCGGGCGCTGGCCGTCGCCGGGGAAATGACCCGCGCCGTCGCGGCGGCCGATCGGATCGACAGCGACGACCACCGGATCCTGGCCTTCACCTATCTCGGGACGCGGTCATCCGCATCGGCGCGCGGCGCCGGCTCGTTCCTCGAGTCGGCGATGGGCGCGATGCGTGTCGGGACCGAGCTGCCGAACGGCGGCTACCTGAGAACCGATCGGTCATTCCTCACCACCGTCTTCGCCACCGACTGGCTCGGCGGGTCGGCGGGCCCGGATTCGAGCACCCCGCTGGCCGAACTTGTTCGCGCGCTGCTTTCCGAGGGGTCTGTCGAGCGGGTGCGCGAGCTGACCGAACATCTCGTCCTGATGCATCACGGATCGCTCGATCCGGTGGACGGTCTGGCTCCCGGGCTGGGCGGCCTCGCGGTGCTGCTGGCCGAGACCGGGCAGCTCGATCTGGCCCGTGGGCTGATCGACGGGATCACCCTGCTGCCGGTCTGGCTGACCTCGCGGATGAGTGCGGGCGCGGGCATCTGGAGCGAACCGGCCACCATCGCCGAGCTGCTCGACGACGCCGAGCAGCTCGCGGTGGCGCTGCGCACCATCGGGGAGGGCGGCAGCGAACTCTCCGCCCTGGTCACCGGACGAGCCCGCGACGAGGCCGAAAGAGCCGCGGCCGCCAGCGATTCGCCCGACCTGCTGACGAATCGTGTGGTCCGCGCCCTGTTCTCGGCGGCCCTCGGCGACGCCGACGCGGTGTCCGGGCTGCTGGCGAGCCGCTGGATGACCGCGCTCGGCGAGCAGCGGGTGCTGTCGATGCTGGCGAGCTCCACGGCCCGCGCCGGCGCGGTCGACCGTGCGCTCGAGGTCGCCGAACAGCTCACCGACGACCTCGCCCGATCCGTCGCCTATCGGGAGATCCTGGCCGCCCAGGTGAAGGCGGGCCGCGAACCCAACGTACTGACCCGCCGCCATTCGATTCCGGTGCCCGCCGAACGCATTCATGCCATGGCACAGGTGATTCCGGCACTGACCGACGGTGGGCGCTCGGAACGCGCGAAGACGGCGCTGGCGGTCGCCACCCAGCTGCTCGCGCAACTCCCCCCGGACGAGATACGCGACCGCGCGGCGGCCCGGCTCGTCGACGCCGCTCTCGCGATCGGCGAACTCGACCAGGCCATCGAACTCGCGCGCGGCACCACCCGCGAGGCGCGCGGCGAACTCCTCACCCGCATCGCCGACGGTCTGGTGCGCGCCTACTCCGGCGTGCCGCCCGCCGACCAGGGCTTCGCCCGCCGCCGCATCCGCCGCCTGCTCGCCGAGGCCTGGAGCGTCGCCCCCTGGTCCGCGGTGCTGGACACGGTAGCCCGCTTCGATCCGGTCCTGCTGGTGGGTATCACCGACGAGGCCCTGCGACAGGACACGCTGGAACGCACGACCAATCAGTGAACCTCGATCACCGGCCGGCGCGCGGGGCCAACTCGACGAGGGGAATCACTCGCGCCGTGCGCTTCTGGTAGGTCGCGTACCCGGGGTAGGCCCGGACGACCTCGGGCCAGCGGGCGTCGCGCTCGGCGGCGGGGAGGACCCGGGCGGTCATGAATTGCGAAGGGCCGTGCTGGAAGGACACTTCCACCGACGGGTCGGCGGACAGGTTGTGGAACCAGGCGGGTGAGATGGTGTCGCCGCCGCGGGAGGCGACGATCAGGTAGCGGGGGCCGTCGATGACCGGGACGGTCAGCACGACGGTGTGGGGGCGGCCGGTGCGCCGGCCGGTGGTGGTGAGGGTCAGGGTGGGCATGTTCTTGAAACGGGTGCCGAGCTTGCCCGCGCTGAGGTCGAGCAGGCGGCGGTGCAGGGTGGTCGAGGTCTTCAGGTACAGCTCGGTGGCGGTGCGGCGGAGGTCGGGCACGGCGGGCTCCTCGGGTCGGTGGCGACGGTCGGGAACTACGATCGAGCCTCCCACTAGTAGACGACCAGTGAGCGGTCAGTGGCCGAGGCGCGCCCGGGCGGCGGTGATCCACCCGGGGTTGTCGCAAGCCCGCGCGATATCGAGGGCTTCGCGGTGGTGTTCGGCGGCCAGGGCGGCCTCGCCACGCCGGGTCGCCAGATCGCCGAGCACGGTATCGACGGGACCGACGACATACGCGCCGGTGTCGGCGCCGCCCAGCCGGCCCCGGTAGGCCAGCAGGTCGGTGTAGGTCTCCGCGACCTCGCGCGCTGTGCCCAGGTCCGCGACCACCATGCCGCGCAGGGTGAGGAAGAACGAGCGGAACCGGTCGTGGCGGACCGGTTGCGCTCGGCGCCACATCGATTCGGCGGCCGCGCGGTCACCGGCGGCGAGCAGGACGAGCACATGGAAATCGACGACGGCGTCCAACGACACCGCGTCGGCCTGGTCGATGAACGTCGCGATCACCGGCGCCAGCTCGCCCAGGCGCCCGCGGCCCAGATAGACCGTGAAGATGGCCATCAGCACGATGCCGTCCGCATTGAGAATGCCCGCGCCGGTGAGCAATTCACCGGCGCGCAAGTAGTGGCGCTCGGCGTCGTCGGGGTCGCCGGAGGCCAGTGCCAGCAGCCCGCGGGCCATCGCGTTGGCCAGCTGAGCCTGCCGCCATTGGTAGCGGTCGGCCGTCACCGTGGTCGCCTCGAGATGCTCGCGGGCCGCGGCCAGGTCGCCGGCGGAGGCGGCCGCCTGCAGTGCGATGGTGTGGCCCAGCAGCTGATAGGTGTGATCGCCGGTGCGCTGACCGATCTCGATCAACTCCGCGCCCAGCACGCCGCGATCCGGGTTGTCGTAGAGCGAGGCCCGGGCCTGCAGCGCCGGTGCGAGCAGGGTGTCGTCGCCCAGTTCCCGGGCGATCGCCTCGGCCTCGGCCGCCGCCGGGCTCGCCTGTTCGCCTGCCTCGCCGCCGATCTCGTCGACCAGCGCCACCAGCAACCGGCAGCGGTCGGCCGGGGACAGGCCGGGCAAGCGCAGCGCGTTCTCCAACCGGGCGACGATCGGGTGCTCGACCACGCCGTACTGGCGGTTCATCCACGGGGTCGGCGCGTCCCACGCGGTGAAGGCCCGGACCACCAGATCCGGGCGATCGGCGTCCTCGGCCAGCCGCACCGCGCGGTCGCGGGCGGCGCGGGCGGCGAGCGCGGACCCGGCGGAGAGATGGTCGTGACCGGCTCTGCCCAGCAACGAAACCCGTTCGTCCACGGTCTCGTCGCGGGGGAGCCGTTCCAGCGCGGCGACCGCGCGTTCGTAGCCGGCCGCGGCCACGTCGTAGGCGAATCGCCGCTCGGCGCGTTCGGCCGCGGCCACCGCGTAGCGGGCGGCCCGCCGCGCCGTCTCCGGGGTCACCGCTTCGCCGTAGTGGTGGGCCAGCGCGGTCAGATCGTCCGGGGCGATCTCCTCGAGCGCGGCCCCGATCCGGCGATGCCAGCGGTCGCGGCGCACCCGCGACAGATCCCCGAGCAGGGTGTCACGGACCAGGAGATGGGTGAAACGGGCACGGCCGCTGGCGGGTTCGTCGAGCAGCCCGGCGACGGTGCCCGCCTCGACCGCGTCGAGCACGTCCTCCTCACCCACCTCCGCGGCCCGCAGCAGCACCGCCAGATCGAACTCCCGACCGATCACCGCGGCCAGGCGCAGCAGCGCCACACCGGTCTCGGGCAGGCGGGACAGTCGACGGCGCAGCACATCCCGCACGCCCTCGGGGACCTCGGACGCGGCGACCAGTTCGCCCTCGCTGCGCAGCAGGCGGGCGGTCTCGGTGAGGTAGAAGGGGTTGCCGCCGGTGCGTTCGTGCAGGGTCGCCAGCACCGAGTCGGCCGGGGCGCTCCCGGTCAGCGCGGTGACGAGCCGGGCGCTGTCCTCGATTCCCAGGCCGCGCAGCTGGATTCGCGCGCGGATCGTGGTCGCGAGACCGGCCAGGGCCTGGGTCAGCGCCGGCGGCGCCTCGTCGGGCCGGTAGCCGATCACGACGAACACCGGCGCGCGGGCGGCCGCCGCGGCGAGCAGGGCCGCGGTCTCGGCATCACAGCGGTGGACGTCGTCGAACAGGATCGCCAGCGGTCCCTCGGCCGCGACGGCGGTCAGGTAGTCGCAGACCGCCCGATGCAGCAGGAACCGGCCGTGCGCGCGGTCGGTCTCGGGTGCGCCCGCGGCGTCGGTGAGCAGGGG
>NZ_JBSGCY010000161.1:0-13908 GCF_053602115.1 Nocardia sp. NPDC004582
CGCGGTCCGCGCGATCGACCCGCAGCATGCGGCGATGGCGAAACGCCTTGTCGCGCAACTGGGAAGGGACGAGTTGGAGCGGGTCGTGGACGCGCACGCTGGACGGGCGGGCCATCGGCGGCGCGGACGCCGGGAATCCGGTCCGTCTGGATCCGAAGAAGGTGTCGCTGGTCGTCGTCGAGGTGACCAACAAGTCGTCGAGTTCGGTCTCGATCCGGCGGGTGGACCTGGCCGGGCACGTGCTGGGGCTGAACTTCTATTCCTATTCCACGACAGTCGAATTGACGGTGGGGGCGGGCAAGACCGAGAAACTCACCTACCGGCTCGATCCGGCCGGACTGGACGGGCAGGCGACCGGGCTGATCGGGTCCGACCTGACCCTCATCGGCCAGGACGGCAAGCCGCTCGCGGCCGTGCACACCGTCGTCGACGTACGCGGATCACTGGCCTCGGTGTACGGGCTGTTCGGGATCATCATCGCCGCCCTGACCGGGCTCGCCATCGCCGACGCGGCCTTGACCCTCGCGCGCCACCGGCTCTCGGCCAACCGCTGGCAGCGCGGGCTGCGGCTGCTCGCGCCCGGCGTCGGCATCGGGCTGATGATCGGGTTCACCGGGTCGGTGGCCCGCTGGTGGGTGCCGGGCACCGTGCTGTGGCTGTCGCTGGCCGGGGCGCTGGCCGCGGTGTTCTTCCTGGCCGGATACCTCTCGCCCACACCACGGCAATCCGATGACCTCGGATTGGATCCCGAAGATCTCGCCGCCGCACAGGAACTCGACGCCCGCGGCTTCCCCGCCGGGTCCGGCTCGCCGCTGGGCATCGGGGCGCCCGTCGGGATCGGAGCGCCGCCGGGCGGCGGGGCACGCGGGATGGGTGTGCCGTTCGGGGGCGGCGCGCCGCACGGGATGGGGGCACCCCACGCGAGTGGGGCTCCGATGCCTTTCCCGGAACCGGAACAGCAGGCCGCGGCGGTGGGGCCGAATCCGCCCTACGGAGGCACCTTCCGGGACCTGAGCCCGGTCGGGTCGGGCGGCACCTATCCCGACCTCGATATCCGCGACCGGTCATCGAGTGCGGCAACGGAATTCGTGCCCTACGGGCCCGCCGGATCCGGCACCGCGGCACCACCGGGACCGGGTTCGCCGCAAGGGCCGATGCGGGTCTTCCCGGGCGGCCCCGCGCCCACGCCCGATCCCGCCGCGTTCCAGAGCGGTGAGACGACCCGCATCTCGCGGTCCGGATTCGGCGGCGCGTACCCGGGCGGCGGGCCGCTCGCCTCCGCCATGCTGCCCGACAGCGGCGAAAACGCGACCGTGACAGGCCATTCCCCGCAGTCGGGCGCTCGGCCGGAGGCCGGCGCGGAGACGCTGCTGCCTTCTGGTGGGGCGCCCGCCCTCAGGAAGCCGGGCGGAACGGGTCCGGGCGGAACCGGTGAGCAGACCGCCGGGTATCCGGCGGGTGTGCGGAAGCCCGGCACGCCCGACCCGGACGACGAGCCGACGCTACGCAGCAACCCCGGAGAACCCGGATTCCGGTCGGAGGGCACGGGGAGATGAGCGCGGGAAACCTCAGCGACGCCGATGTGGCGCGCGTGCGGGCCGCGCTGCCCGGGTACGCGATCGGCGGGCAGATCGGGCGCGGCGGGTGCGGGGTGGTGCTGGCCGGGGTGCACCGCGGACTGAACCGGCGCGTCGCCATCAAACAGATCCCGCCGCACTTCGCCGACGACATGCAGGTGCGGCGGCGCTTCGTCGACGAGGCCCGGGTGATGGCGGCGCTCGACCACCCGCACGTGGTGCCGGTCTACGACTACATCGAACACGACGACCTGTGCCTGCTGGTCCTGGAATACCTGCCCGGCGGGACCGTCGAGAACCGGTTCATCACCGCGGGATTCGAGGCCACCGCCGCCGTCGCGGTCGCGCTGTCCTGCGCGGCCGGGCTGGACGCGGCGCACCGCAGCGGCATCCTGCACCGCGACGTCAAACCCTCCAACCTGATGTTCGCCGCCAACGGGGCGCTCAAACTCACCGACTTCGGCATCGCCAAGATCGTCGGCGGCGAGGACACCCTGGTGACCAAGGCGGGCGAGATCATCGGCACCCCCTCCTACATCGCCCCCGAACAGGTTCGCGGCCAAGGGCTCTCCCCGGCCACCGACGTCTACGCGCTGGCCACCATGCTCTATCAGCTGCTCTCCGGAGTCCTGCCCTTCCCGACCGGATCCGACGCCCTGGCGCTGCTCTTCGCCCACGCCTACTCCGACCCGGTCCCCCTCACCGAGGTCGCGCCCTTCGTCCCCCACGCCATCGCCGAGGCCGTCATGCGCGGCCTCGCCTCCGACCCCGCAGAACGCTACGACACCGCCGAAACCTTCGGCGTCGCCATCGCCGAAACCGCGGCGCACTTCTGGGGCACGAATTGGCTGACCCCCGTGGGTATTCCGGTCATCGGCGCGGACACCATCATCGCGGCGGCGACGGGCGGGCCCCGCGGACCCGCCGCGCCGCACACCCCGCCTCCGGGACAGCCGGACCCATTCACCCCGCCACCTGGTTACGGACGGCAGCCGGGGACGCGGTCCAGCCCTGGGATGCGCTCCGGACCGGGGGTGCAGCCCGGGCCCGGAATGTCTTCAGGCAATCCGATACCACCACTCGGCCAAGCGATATCCGCGTCCGGTCCGGCGAGACCGCCGCGCGGTTCGCAGCCCGGACCCGGGACCCCGCCGCCGGGCGCGCGGACCCGCGGTACCGGATCCGGGCCGATAACACCAGGGCCACAACCGATCCGGTCGCAGCCTCCACCCGACATCAGTGCGGGCGGCCCGATGGCATCGGAACAGACGCGCCGATCGCCCAGCGGCGGAGGCGGGCCGTCAACACCGTTCGGGGCGGCGGGCGCGGGCGAGAATGCCTCCCGCGCCGCGACTCCCGCCGATCGCAGGTCCGCGCCGACAATGCGGGCCGGGCAAGGACCGGGGACAACGCCCGGTCACGGTGGAACACTGCCGCCGACCGCACGGGGAGGGATGCCTCCGGCGGGCCGCGGTGGTGCGGGGAGCTGGGGACCGGTTCCGGGACACGGAGATGGCGGAATGCGGGACGACCGCGGGACCGCGGGGAGGCCGCCCGGCCGACCCGCAGGGGCTGCCGATGTCAGCGCGTCCGGTGGCGCGGCGGGCAGTCAAGGGGGCGGTGCCGCCAGCGGATTCGGAAACCCGCGCGCGGCCTCGGGGGGCGGGGCCGGGGCGGGAGCGACCTTGCCGATGGAGCGGATTCGGCCTCGGGAGCCGATTCAGCACGGTGGGGTGCGGCTGGTGGAGGTGGCGCGAGCGGATCTGGTGCCGGTGCAGCGGGTGGTGACCTTGCCTTCGCCGCGGGTGCCGTTTCTGGTGGCGGGGCTGCTGGCTGTGGTGACCGGTGGGGCGGCGGTGCTCGGGATCGGGGCCGTTGGGCGGGAGGCGCCGCCGGTGGGGATGGTGCGGATCGGCGGGGTCGATCCGGCCGCTGAGCCGGTGGTGCTGGATTTGTCCAAGCCGGTTCCGATCACGGTGTCGGGTGGGGTGGCCGACGGCGCGAAGCTGTCGGTGAATGTGCTCGGGCTGAAGGCCGGGGGCCAGGAGACCACGCTGTCGGGTGGCTCGGGGGAGGCGGCCGCGCCGGTGAACCGGTATGTGCTGGCCGGACGGTTGACCGGGGAATTGTCGTTGTCGCGCAATGGGTCCGAGACCGCCGACTACCGGTTCGGGGTGCGGACACAGCAGCCCGCGACCACCACGGCCACCGGCGTCGGGCTGGCAGTGCTGCTGTTGTTCGCGGCGGCCTACGCCGAATCGAACGCGCGGACGCTGCGGCGCGGCAGTGCCCGGTTCGCGTCCACGGTCGGGCTGGCCATCAGTACGGGATTGCTGGGGGTGGCGGCCGTCGGCGCGGCCTGGGTGCTGCTCGGGCGGGAACCCACCCTGCTCGGCGTGATCGCCTGTGCCGCAGGCGGTGCGGCGACGGGCCTGGCGCTGGCCACCGGGTGCGGGCGGGTCGGGAAGCGGTACCGGTATGTGCGGGTGCAGCGACTACGGGAACGCGCCTGAGGGGCGCGGGCGGACGCGAGCGGGTTCGGACGCGGGACACCGCGCAGCGACGGTAGACACAGCGCCGCAACAGTGAACGCAGCGCCGCGACAGCAGCGCCGCGACAGTGAACGCAGCGCCGCGACAGTGAACGCAGCGCCGCGACAGTGAACGCAGCGCCGCGACAGTGAACGCAGCGCCGCAACAGTGAACGCAGCGCCGCAACAGTGAACGCAGCGCCGCGACGGTGAACGCAGCGCCGCGACGGTAATGGCGGGCCGGGAAGCCGGCGATATAAGCACGAGCGCGGCGCGATCGGCGGCCGCGTCGGGGAAGGGGTGGGAACATGACTGGTCGGCCGGTCATCGAGATCCGCGAATGGGGACGGCCCGCGCGGCGGCGCATGCTGGACGGGCCCATCGTGTTCGGACGCGACGGCAGCCACGAAGTGCTCGCCGACGGCGGGGTGTCCCGGCAGCACCTGCGGCTGGTGCCCACACCCACCGCGCTGTCCGTGGTCGACCTGGGCAGCCGCAACGGCACCACCGTGAACGGGGTGGCGCTGACCGGGCGGCGCGAACTGATGACCGGCGACGTGGTGCGACTGGGACGTTGCGAGATCCTGGTGCTGCACATGCCGACCGCCGAACCCGACGGCTTCGACGGGTCCGAGACCGTGCTCGGGCCCTCGGGGGTGATTCCCCGGCCACCCGGCGCGGAACCGACACCGCCGCCGGGCTGGGTGGCGGTCGCCAACCGGGTCCTCGGTATCGACCCCACCGGGCAGCGGAACCTGTTCCCCGCCTTCACCGAACTGGCCGGCCGCATCCCCTTGCGGGTCTGGCAGGCCGTGCGCGTCCTGAGCATCACCGCCTACCTGGCGCTGATCATCACGCTGTTCGTGCGGCCCGCGGGCGGGCTGTTCGTCTTCTTCAAGATCGTCGTGCCGCTGCTGCCCGGGCTGTTCCTGATCGCACCGGGGTTGTGGCGCAACACCTGTCCGCTCGCCGCCACCAATCAACTGCCCAGGCTGTTGCGCTTCACCCGCGGAGCCACCGCGCCGGCCTGGCTGCAGCAGCGCGGGTATCTGATCGCGGTCGCCCTGTTCTTCGGCATCGCCGGATCCCGGGTCGCTGGACTGGACCGCAGTGGAATCGCCACGGGCATAGTGCTTTCCACGGTGCTGCTGGCCGCCTTCACCGGCGGCATCGCCTTCAAGGGCAAGAGCGGCTGGTGCAGCAGCATCTGCCCGCTGTTCCCGTTGCAGCGCGCCTACGGGCAGACGCCGTTCGTCACCATCGCCAACAATCACTGCCGGCCGTGCCTGGGGTGCGCCAAGAACTGCTTCGACTTCAAACCGCGGGCCGCCTACCAGGCCGATATGGCCGACCCGGATCCCGGCTGGAGCGCGCCGCGCAAACTGTTCGCCGCCGCCCTGCCCGGGTTCGTGCTCGGGTTCATGGTGCTGGCCGGATATCCGGGTGTGGCGGTGCCGCAACGGTATCTGGCGCTCGGGGCGGCCGTGCTGGTCGCCGTCGGCGTCTACTTCGCGGTCGAGGCGCTGACCGGGGTGAGTGCGGCATTGCTGTCGGCGGTGTACGCGGCGATCGCGTTGAACGGCTTCTACTGGTTCGCGGGGCCGGTACTGCTCGGGGCGTTCACCACCGTCACCGGTGTCGGCCCGGTGGCGTGGTTGCGCTGGCCGATCAGCCTGTTCGTACTGGTGGCGACGCTGTTGTTCCTGGCCCGCACCCGGGTCAGCGAACTCCAGTACGCGCTCACCACGGGCACGCGAACCGAACCCGTGCTGCTGCCGTTCCCGCGCCCGCGCGAAGCCGAAAAGTCCACGGCCCCCGGCCCTTCGGTGGAGTTCGACGGCCGCACCGTGGCCGCCGAGATCGGCGTGAGCCTGCTCGACCTCGCCGAGAAGGCGAACCTGCCGCTGGAGTCGGGCTGCCGCATGGGCGTCTGCGGCGCGGACCCGGTCGCCATCCTCGACGGCGGCGACAAACTGTGCGCACCCACCGGCGACGAACGCAACACCCTGCGCCGACTCGGATTCGCCGACAACACCCGCATGGCCTGCTGCGCGCGCATCAACGAAGGCGGCGTGCGCGTCTCGCTCACCCCGCAGCCCGGCCACGGCACCGGCGACCGGCCCGCCCACTTCGACCGCTCCCTGGTGAGCCTGGTCGTCATCGGCACCGGCATCGCGGGCGTCACCGCCGCCGACTTCCTGCGCCGCGGCCACCCCGACTGCGAGATCCACCTGGTCGGGCGGGAATCCCACGACTTCTACAACCGCATGGGCATCTCCCGGCTCATCCCCGGCCGCTCCGCCATGCAGGGGCTGTACCTGCAACCCGAGCAGTGGTACGAGGATCATCGGATCACGCCGTGGCTGAACACCCTTGTCACACACCTGGATCCGCGCGCCCAGCGGGTACACCTCGGCACCGGCGACGTACTGCCCTACGACCGGCTGATCCTCGCCACCGGCGCCTCCGCCGCCCTGCCCGAGATCGAGGGCCTGCACCGGCCGGGCAGCTTCGTGCTTCGCGAGGCCGGGGACGCGCTCAACATTCGGGCCTATGCCCAGCAGCGGTCGTGTACCCGTGCCGTGGTCGCGGGCGGCGGCCTGCTCGGGCTCGAAGCCGCGTACGCGCTGCACCAGCTGGGTTTGCGGGTCACCGTGCTGGAGCGTGGTGCCCGGCTGTTGAGCAAGCAGCTCGACGCGCGTGCCTCCGCCATGGTCGCCGACCACCTCACGCGGGCGCGGATCGAAGTCCGGTACCGGGCCGAAACAGCCGCGCTGACCGGCGATTCCGGCACCGGTGGACCCGGCGGACCTATCGGACCCGGCGGATCCGGAGGCCTGGGTGGACCCGGCGAACCCGGCGGATCGAGATGGCTGGGCGGGCCGGGAGGATCTGGTGGGCTGGGTGGATCTGGTGGGCTGGGCGGGCCGGGTGGATCTGGTGGGCTGGGCGGGCCGGGTGGATCTGGTGGGCTGGGCGGATCTGGCGGACTGGGCGGGCCGGGTGGTTCCGACCGGCACCGGGCCGACCCGGTGCGCGGCGTCGTTTTGAAGGACGGCACCGTCCTGCCCTGCGAGGTCTTCCTCACCGCCACCGGCATCAAGCCCAACACCGACCTGGCCGTGCGCGCCGGAATCCCGTGCCGCCGAGGAATTCTCGTCGACGACCGGATGCGCACGGCGGCGCCCAACGTGTACGCCGCCGGTGACGTCGCCGAACACCGCGACCGCGTCCTCGGCCTGTGGCCCATCGCCGCCGAACAGGCGCAGGCCGCCGCCGTCAACGCGCTCGGCGGACAGCAGGTGCTCACCGCGGAGACCCCGGCCACCATCCTCAAGGGCGTCGGCCTGGAACTGTTCAGCATCGGGCGGGTCGAACCCGAGCAGCACGACGAGGTGATCGTCGTCGACGGCTCGCCGCGGCCCTCCTACCGCCGCCTGATCCTGTCCCAGGGCCGGGTGGTCGGCGCGATCGTCCTCGGCCATCATCCGACCGATGTGGCCGCCGCCCAGCAGGCCGTCCGCGCCCGCCTGCCGATCCCGCCGCACGCCCGCAACGCCCTCCAGCACGGGGACTGGTCAGCGCTGCAGTGAGCTCACGTCGGCGCCGCAGTGAGCTCACGTCGGCGCTGCAGTGAGCCTCACGTCAGCGCTGCAGTGAGCCTCACGTCAGCGCTGCATGGAGATTCACGTCAGCGCTGCACCGAGATTCACGCCGTCCGGTAAGTGAGGATCCGCTCGCCGATCCGCAGACTCCAGCCCACCTTCAACTCCATCGGCTGCTGACCCACCCGAACCCAGTCCGCCGCACCGGGAGCCGCCACATAGGTGCCGCCCGGTGTGCCCGCGTCCCGCACGAACACCTGCCCCTTCTCGACGAACACGCGCGCGTGCACCCGGGACACATGGCGGTCGCGCGCGATCACGATGGGCGAGGCCACCGCCCGCCGCACCGCCTCGTCGATCATCGGATCACGCCCGATCACATACGGCCGATCCAACGGATAGGTCTCACCCTCCGCACTGGTGAGCGAGGCGCCCGGACCCGCCAGCGTCGACGTGGACGGCGGCCCGCCCGCGACCCGCGTCTCGGCGACCTCGACCTCCGGCGTATAGGCGGCCGTCGGCGGCTGATCCTCCGGATCCGGGCGATCCTCCGCCCGCCCGGCGGGCTTCGACGCGGCCGCCGGCTTCTTCGACAGATCGGGGCCCCCGGCCCGCGGCGTATCGGGGCCACCGACCCGCGGCGTCGTCGCGGCGTTCCGCGGATGCGCCGGTCCAGCCTTGGGCATCGAATCGGCCGCCGACGCCGAAACCGGCTGCACACGACCGGCTTCCGCGCCGGCCGAGGCCCCAGCGGCGAAGAACCCGGCCTGCGACCGCGAGGGCGTGGGAGCCCGCCGCGTCACATCCACATCCGGCCCGGCACCTGGTTCGGGCCGGTGCGGCGTCGGTGGCCCGGAGGCATGTTGAGTAGGAGGTGTGGAGGCGTGCTGAGCGGGTGGCGTGGACGGGTGCTCAGCGTGTGGTGCGGATGCGTGCTGAGGCGGGGGTGTGGACGACGAGTGCCGCGTGGGTGCGGGTACGTGCTGACTCGGCGGCGTGGACCCGAGCTGAGTCGGCGGTGTACTCCCGTGCTGGGCCGCGTGGGCAGATGCGTGCTGGGTGGCCGGAGCGGACGCCCCGACGCCACCCGCCGCGCTTGAACCACCCGTAGCGCTTGAACCGGGCGTCGCGCTTGGACCGGGCGTCGCGCCTGAACCTGGTGTGACGACTGGACCGGATGGGTGTTGGTGCGCCGAGCCGGATGTGGCCGAGTGGTGATGTTCGGGGGTGCGCTGGTGCGGGGGAGTGGACTCCGGCGCGGGGGTGTGCGCGGACGCGGCGTTCGGTGTGGAGTCGCCGCCGCGCTGGGGCGGGAGTCCGGAGACGGGAGCGTGCAGGACGACGCCGCCGCCGGGGACGACGCCGGCGCGCAGGTCGGTGTGCGGGGTCTCGCCGGTCGCGCCGCCCGCGGACAGGGTGAGGCCGCGGACGGGGTCGCGGATGATCTCGTCGGCCCAGGTCATGGCGCGTTCGCCGGAGAGCACGCGGTGGCCCTCGGGGCCGTCGACGGTCGCGGTGACCGGGCCGCGCAGCAGGATCAGGATGCCGCCCGCGGTGGGGGCGACGACGCCGAAGGCCGGGGGCTGGGCACTGCTGCCGGCGAAGACGGTGGCGGCCAGGCGCTGGGCGATGGCCATGCCCGGGTCGGCCGCGCCCGCGGCGGTTTCGGCCGTGCCGAGAATGCGGTCCGTGGACGGGCTCTCGCCGTGCAGGACGATGACCACGTTTCCGAACCGGGCGACCAGTCCGGCCCCGGGTATCACCCCGACCGTCGTCGGAATCCGACCCATGCGCGCCTCCCTCTCCCCGCGCTCGGAACATCGCAGCCAAGCATATGACCGTTCCACACCCGTGCCTATGGGAGTTCCACCGCCGCGCACACGGCCAGTTCCACCGCCGCACACACAGCCAGTCTCACCGCCGCGCAGATGGCCAGTCTCACCGCCGCGCAGATGGCCAGTCTCACCGCCGTGCATATGGCCAGTCTCACCGCCGTGCATATGGCCAGTCCCGCCGCCGTGCACATGGTCAGTTCCATCGCCGTGCACATGGTCAGTTCCATCGCCGTGCATCCGGCTGTTCCACCGCCGCACGGCGACACGTGATCGGGCGGATTGCGGCAATGCCGCCCGAATCCGGGATCCGGGGGCCAGGATCGAGGCATCGTGCCGGGGCACTCGGCCCCGGCGCCACCCGATGAGGACCGAACCATGACGGGCTCGATCATCAGGACCACCACCGCCTCGGCGGCCGCCCTAGCCACCGCCGCCGCGCTCGCCGCCCTGGCTGCTCCCGCCGGGGCCACCGGCACCCGCGTCGGCATCGACCCGGGCATCAGCTTCGGCCCCGCCACCAACTACGGCACCGGCTGCAGCTACGACATCGACGGCATCGTCGACGACCCGGTCACCCCGGTCGTCTTCTACGACAACAGCGTCCCCTTCGCCGTAGCCAGCCCTTCCGGCTCCCTGGCCCAGACCCGCTGGACCCCCACCACCCCCGGCCCCCACCGCCTCCAAATCTGGCAACACCACCCCGACTCCCCCGACGTCTTCCCCTACGTCGACATCCAGGTAGGCACCGGCCTCCCCACAGGCTCAGGCTGCGCCGTCCCCAACTGACCCGTCGAGTGGCACACCCTGGAGGCCGAATCGGGCAAATCCTCTCCAGGGTGTGCCACTCGGTGGTTAGAGGAGGGCGGCCAGGGCGGCGGGTTCGGCGGCCTGGCGGTCGGTGTCGACCAGGCCGATGCGGGTGCGGCGGTCGAGGAGGTCGGATTCGTCCAGGGCGCCCTCGTGGGTGACCGCGTAGGCGAATTCGGCGGCGGTGACGTCCATGCCGGGTGCCACCTCGGCGGCCAGCGACGGATGCTGGTGTGCCAGTTCGAGAATCGCGGTCGCCTCGCTGCCGTAGCGTTCGACCAGGCGCGGCGGGGCCGGGATCGCGTCGCGCTCGGCGCCGGAGACCGCGCCCACCAGCGGCAGGGCGCGAGTGCGGCAGGGGCCGGCGGAGAGCCGTGCGTGGCCGACGGCCGCGTCCACGGCGTCCTCTGCCATCTTCCGGTAGGTGGTGAGCTTGCCGCCGACCACGGTGATCACGCCGGTGGGGGAGGTCAGCACCGCGTGCTCGCGGGAGATGTCGGCGGTGCTGTCGTCGCCGGTGCGCAGCAGCGGCCGCAGGCCCGCGAAGCTGCCGCGGATATCGCTGCGGCGCAACGGCTCCCGCAGCACCGTATTGACCGTGTCGAGCAGGAAGTCGATCTCGCCCTCGGTGGCGTGCGGGACATCCGGCACCGGGCCGGGCGCCTCCTCATCGGTGAGGCCCAGGTACACGCGATTGTGCGCGGCCGGGAACGCGAAGATGAAACGGCTGGTGCTGCCCGGGATCGGCACGGTCAGCGAGGCGGTCAGACCGCCGAACGCGGCCGCGTCGAACACCAGGTGGGTGCCGCGCGAGGGCCGCAATTCGATGCTCGGATCCACCCGATCAGCCCACACACCGGTGGCGTTCACCACCGAACGCGCTGTCACGGAAAGGGTTTCACCGGTCAGCGGGTCGCGCAGCGTGGCCGAGCTGCCGGTGACGTCGACGGCCTCGACCCGGGTCAGCACGGTCGCGCCCTCGCGCGCGGCGGTGCGGGCGATGGCCACCACCAGGCGCGCGTCGTCCACCAATTGCCCGTCCCAGGCCAGCAATCCGCCGCGCAGACCCTCGCGGCGCACGGTCGGGGCGAAGCGCAGCGCCTCCGCGGCCGCCACCCGCCGCGAACGCGGCAGCACCGACGCCGGGGTCCCGGCCGTCCGGCGCAGCACGTCCCCGGCCAGGAATCCGGTGCGCACCAGCAGCTTCTGCGCCGCGCCGATGCCCGGCAGCAGCGGCACCACCTGCGGCAGCGCCCGGGTCAGGTGCGGTGCGGTGCGGGTGAGCAGGATGTCGCGCTCGACCGCGCTCTCGTGCGCGATCCCGACCCCGCCGCTGGCCAGGTACCGCAACCCGCCGTGCACCAATTTCGAACTCCAGCGGCTGGTGCCGAACGCGAAGTCGTGCTTCTCCACCAGGACCGTGCGCAGCCCGCGCGCCGCCGCGTCCAGGGCCACGCCGACGCCGGTGATCCCGCCGCCGATCACCAGCACGTCGATCACGGACCCGTCGCCCAGCGCGGTCAGCTCCCGCTGCCGCCGCTCGCGATTGAGAGCGGAACTGGACGGAGCTGAATTGCTGGTCATGTCAGGGCCTTTCGTGGCGGTGTCGATGGAAGGGAATGAGTCCGTGGCGTCGCGCCGCCCCGGTGCCGATCCGTCCGCGGATCCGGCGCCCGCTCCGCGTCCGCGCCGATCCCGTCCACGTGGGCGGCCTCGGTGCGCGCGATCCGGTCGCCGGACGCGTTCATCGCGGGCCGGAGTCGCTGTGGGCGGGCGCGAGATAGCCGTGCAGGGCGTGGGTCAGTTCGGCGTCGAGGTGGTCGCTGTCGATCACCACCGCGAACGCGGAGGCGGACTGGACCGCGGATTGGGCGATGAGCAGCAGCATGGCGGCCAGGTGCGCGGGATCGCCCGCGCGAATGGAGTTGTCGGCCTGGCCTTCCCGGATGCCCTCGGCGAACAGGTCGATGAGGGCGCGCTGGTTGCGGCCCAGGCGTTCGAAGACGTAGGTCTGCATGACGTCGGCGTCGGCGCGGAAGATCTTGGCGAACAGCGGGTTCCGCCGGATCATGGAACCGCCGCCGACGATCGCGCCGACCAGGCGTTCGCGGGCGGTGCCCGAGTTGGGGGCGGTGTCGGCGATGATCTCTCGCAGTTCCCGCACCAGCAGGTCGGCCACCAGGGAACCGGTGTCGGGCCAGCGCCGGTACACGGTGGGCCGGCTGACGCCCGCGCGGCGGGCCACCTCGGTCAGGGTGGTGCGCCGGACGCCGTATTCGGCCACGCAGGCGCGCGCCGCGTCCAGGATCGCCCGGTCGACGGCGGAAGATGGTTCGGTAGAGCTCATGGTTGCCACCATGGGAGAGTAGTTGCCGTTACTGCTTGACATTCTATGTCACACTGTAACGCATGGTCGACACACAAGCAGCTTCCGCATCCACCGAAAACTCGGGCGAGCCGCAGGTCCGCCCGAGTATGGTGTGGGACGCCTGGGGCTCCCCGGCCGGACACAAACCACTCTCCGAGCAGATCCGGGGACTGCTCACGCAGGTTTTCGGGGTGTCCGGTGAGCCGGTGACCCGTCGCGATGAGGGCGACGTGCCGCTGCGCGCCTCCGCACTCACCCCGGAACAGCACGCCGGGCTCGTCGCGGTGGTCGGAACCGAGCACGTATCCGTCGACCACCGCGACCGGCTGCTCCGCGCGGGCGGCAAATCCACCCCCGACCTGCTGCGCCGCCGCACCGACGGGGAACAGGACGCGCCCGACGCCGTCGTCTTCCCCGCCGATCACGACCAGGTCCTCGCGGTCCTGAAGTACTGCGCCGCCAACGCCATCGCGGTCGTCCCCTTCGGCGGCGGCACCAGCGTCGTCGGCGGCCTCGATCCCGCGCGCGGCGGCTTCGGCGCCGTCCTCGCCGTCGACCTGCGCCGCCTCGACGCCCTCACCGACGTCGACCCGATCAGCGGCACCGCCACCCTCGGCGCCGGCCTGTCCGGTCCGCAGGCCGAGGAACTGCTTGCCCGCCACGGCCTTTCGCTCGGCCACTTCCCGCAGAGCTTCGAATACGCGACCATCGGCGGCTTCGCGGCCACCCGGTCCTCGGGTCAGGCCTCGGCCGGATACGGGCGCTTCGACGACATGATCCAGCGCTTCCGGATCGCTACTCCCGCGGGCGATCTCGACCTGGGCCGCGCCCCCGCCTCCGCCGCCGGACCCGATCTGCGCGAACTGTTCTCCGGCTCCGAGGGCACGCTCGGCATCATCACCGAGGTCACCCTGCGCGTGCACCCGGTCCCCGAGACCACCGGCTACCAGGCCTGGTCCTTCCCCGACTTCGCCACCGGCGCCAACGCGCTGCGCGCGGTCATCCAGGCCGGGGCCGCCCCGACCGTCATGCGGCTGTCCGACGAGGCCGAGACCGGCCTGAACCTGGCCCGCGCCGGGGACATCGGCGGCGCGGCCGTCGGCGGCTGCCTCGCCGTCACCACCTTCGAGGGCACCGCCGCGCACGTGACCGCCCGCAGCGCCGAGGCCGCCGCCCTGCTGGCCGC
>NZ_JBSGCY010000162.1:0-13878 GCF_053602115.1 Nocardia sp. NPDC004582
GGCCGATCGGCGGGCGCCATCCGCCGCCGCGCGCGTGGCTTCGGGGTTCCACGCCTCGCGGTCGCCGTCCCAGGGCCCTTCCTCGTCGGCCGCGTCACTCACGCGGGTGCGCGTCGCATCTGCCATCGCGTTATCCGCCCGCGCGGCGGCACTCCCCTGGACACCGGCGGCGCCGAGGGGAGCGGGCCGGACCGGATCGGCGTCCGGGGGTCCGGCGTTCTCCGCGCCCGCCGCAACGATGCCGTTCTCAGCCTGCGGCGCACGGAGATTCGCGCTCTGCCACTCGTCGGCAGTCGTGCCCTGGTCACCGATCGGGTTCGTCTCCGGGGGCCAGGCGGTGCCCGCGTCCACGGTCTCCGCCGAATCCGCGGCCAGCAGGCAGGCCATATCGGTGTCGATGGACGGCATCGGTGGCGATTCGGGGTGCGCCGGGCTCAATTCGGTGGGGGCGGTGTCGAGGACGTCCGCGCGGGCGATGGGGTTCGCGATCGCCGGGCGGACGGGCAGGTCGGAGTCGCGCGGGCGCAGGGCGGTTTTCGCGGCGGCGGCCAGGTCGCCGCAGCCGGCGTAGCGGTCGCCCGGTTGCCAGGCGGTGGCCTTGGCCAGCACCGCGCCGAGGCGGCCGGGCAGGCTCGGATCCGTTGCGGGAATCGGGATCTCGCGCGGCAGGTGGCCGGTGGTGAGCTGGTAGAGCGTGACGGCCAGGGCGTGGACGTCGGCGGGCGGGCCGACGGTGCGCCCCGCGCATTGCTCGGGCGGGGCGTAGGGCTGGGAGAAGGCCCAGCGGCCGGTGGCGGTCTGGGTCTCCTCGGCGGCGAGGCTGCGGGCGATGCCGAAGTCGCCGATCAGGATCCAGTCCGCGCCCGCCGTGCCGGTGGTGCGGAAGATATTGGCGGGCTTGACATCCCGGTGGATGACCTGGTTGGCGTGGGCGTAGTCGAGGGCGGCGGCGACGTCGGCGACCATGCGGACGGCCCGCTCGGGGTCGATGCCGTACGGATTGGCCTCGATGAGGTCGGCCAGGTCGCCGCCGGGAACGTACTGCATGGCCATCCACAGCGTGCCGTCCGCGTCGCCGAAGTCCTTGACGTCCACGATGTTCGGGTGTTGCAGATTGGCCACCAGCTGCGCCTCGCGGCGGAACTGGGCGGTGCCCGCGGTGCCGGTCACCATGGGGGTGAGCAGTTTCAGCGCGACGGGCATGTCCAGGGCCCGATGCCGGGCCAGGTAGACCGTGCCCATCCCGCCCGCGCCGAGCCGGCGCTCGATGACGTATCCGGCGAAGACCGACCCCGCGACCAGCTCGGTTGCGACCACCGTCCGCGCACCTCCTCCCGGAGCCCGCCGATGGGAGGAGGATAACGCCGTCACGCCGGTCCGGCAGCCCATTATCAGGCGGCGGATTCTTCCGGCCCGTGCTCCTCGTCGATGCTCGCCGGATGCCGGGGCAGCGGGACCAGGTCGATCCGCTCGATCAACTCCGGCGGGACGGGGCCGGGGCGGTGCTCGCACCAGCGCCGAATATTGGCCGGGCGGTAGTCTTTTCGCTCCTCGACGGTGGAGGCCACGAAGCTGTCCTGGTCGCCGGGCTGCAGCAGTTTGCGCCAGGAGTCCCAGTAGAAGCGCGGGCTGCTCCAGGTCATGGCCATGCGGGCGAGATTGAGGATCCGGAAGCCGGGGCTCATCGAATCGTGCAGGTGCGGCGCGTCGAACGGGCAGCCACGCAACAAGGTGTCGAGCCGATGGTGGTCGAAGGCCAGGCCCGTGGCCTCGGCTTCGGCGATCATCCAGCGCAGCGTGATGTCGGACAGGCCGCAGTCGGCGTAGCCGCCGCCGATATCGCAGTGCACACCCTCGAACCAGACCTGCTTGACCCGGTCGGGCCGGTCGGCGTAGAGCTCGCGCTGATCGTCGGGGACCTCCCACAGGCAGGGTGAGAAGGCGCGCCGCCGCTCGTCGATGGCCAGCGCCTGCCGCGCGCACAGCACGATGCGCGAGAGCCGCACATCGTGGAAGCGGTGCCGGCGCGCGGTGAGGCCGGGCACGCCCATCGCACCCACGGTGTCGAAGACGCCCAGGAAGTTGATGGTCGGGGTTTCGGGGTGGGAGTTCCGGGCGCGGAACTCGGCCCACTCGGGCGGGTCCGGATCGTCGGCGTGCTTCTTGCGCGTCTTGTAGATCCGCAAGGCCTTGGGGTATTGGCCGCCGATGATGGCCTCGTAGGTCAGGATGCCGAGCCGGTTGATCATCCCCGCCAGGCTGCGGGCGGTGTACGCACCGCGACTGAAGCCGAAGATGTAGATCTCGTCGCCGGGTTCCCAGTTCAGAGCCAGCTGCCAGTAGGCGGCGGACAGATTGGCCTCGAGACCCAGCCCGAAGGCCCCGCCCATGAGCTTGTCGGACATGAACCCGCGCGAGCCGGGTCCGGGGACGTAGTTGATGCGCTGGCCGACGCGATTCCCGTCCTGATCGGTGCCGGTCAGCCGGACCGTCTCGGCGATCTTCACGATATTGGACACCGCCGAGTTCGATTCGGCCTGCCACGTGCCGTCGCAACACACAACGAGTCTTTTCATGAACGCCAGCCTCCCGTTCTGACCGTCCGGTTTCCTGCGTAGCGAACTACTCGAATAATCGCGGCCCCGCCACGCAGCCGTTAACTCCGCCCACGCCCCCACAAATACCCGCACGACGGCTGTTGACACGCCGGGTCCGGCCCCCGATCGGTCATGAATCGTTCCGATCGGCGTGGCACCGTGAGCTGAGCCCACGGGGACGATCGCTCCCGTGTGATCCGAACGGGAGTCGGATCACACGGGGCACCGGGTCAGGTCAGATACCGGTGATCAGGTCAGGTACCGGTAGGCGGGCGAGTTCGGGTCCAGCCGCTGGCCCTGGATCGGCGAGGCCTCCAGCCGCGCGATCAACGGCTGCAGGCAGTCCGGGCTGCCCAGCTCGATGCCGACCAGCGCGGCCCCGGTCTCGCGGTTGTTGCGCTTGACGTACTCGAACAGCGTGATGTCGTCGTCGGGACCGAGCACGTCATCGAGGAAGCGGCGCAGCGCACCGGGCTCCTGTGGGAAGTCCACCAGGAAATAGTGTTTCAGGCCCTGATGCACCAGCGAGCGTTCGATCACCTCGCCATAGCGGGAGATGTCGTTGTTGCCGCCCGAGAGCAGGCACACCACCGTCGAATCCGGCTCGATGTCGAGCTCGCGCAGCGCCGCCACCGACAGCGCGCCCGCGGGCTCGGCCACCACGCCCTCGTTCTGATACAGCTCCAGCATGGCGGTGCAGATCGCGCCCTCGTCCACGTGCATCATGCGGAAAGTGCCCGCGCCGGACTCGGTTTCGGTACTGGTCAGTAAAGGCAGCGAGGCGTGCGAACGAACCAGGCCACCGAAGCGCGACACCGCGGTGTAGGGCACCGCGCCGATCCGGCGCACGGCCGCGCCGTCCACGAACGGATCGATCTCGGGCAGCGTGACCGGGCCGCCCGCCACCAGCGCGGCGGTCATGGACGCCGCGCCCGTGGGCTCGACGCCCAGAATGGCGGTCCGCGGCGAACGTTCGCGCAGATAGGTGCCGACCCCGGCGAGACAGCCGCCGCCGCCCACCGGCACGATCACCAGATCCGGTGCGCGGCCGAGCTGTTCGAGGAATTCGGCGGCGATGGTGCCCTGCCCGGCCGCGGTGCGCGGATCGTCGAAGGGCGGGACCATGGTGGCCCCGGTGCGGGTCGCATCGTCGGCGGCGGCCGCGGCGGCCGCGTCGTAGGTGTCGCCGACCGCGATGAGTTCCACGAATTCCGCGCCGTGCACGCGAATCCGGTCGCGCTTCTGCTTCGGGGTGGTCCGCGGCACGTAGATGCGCCCGCGCACGCCCATCGCCTTGCACGCGAAAGCCACGCCCTGCGCGTGGTTTCCGGCGCTGGCGGTGACCACGCCGGCGGCCTTCTCGCCGTCGGTGAGCTGCGCCATCAGGTTGTAGGCGCCGCGCAGCTTGTAGGACCGGACGGCGGTGAGGTCCTCGCGCTTGAGGTAGACCTCCGCACCGGTCAGCGCCGACAGCCGCGGAATCCGCTGCAGCGGCGTCGGCTCGATAATGTCCGAAATTCGCTTGGCAGCCGCGTCGATCTCGTCCGCCGTCAATTCGGGCAGCGGACCGGACACTTTCTCTGCTACAACAAGCGGATCAGGCACCCGAACATGCTAGCCGGGAGCATGCGCCCGCTTGGAGGCAGCGCCCATTTCGGCGCCGCCTCCGCCGAACGGGGACTCGCTCAGGCCCGCGGGGTGAGGACGAACAGCGGGATCTCGCGGTCGGTCTTGCGCTGATAGGCGTCGTAGTCGGGCCAGACCTCGGCGGCCCGCTTCCACCACAGCGCCTTCTCGTCGCCGGAGACCTCGCGGGCGTCGTAGTCCTTGACCACGTCGCGGTCGCGCAGTTCCACGTGCGGGTCGGCCTTGATGTTCCAGTACCAGACCGGATGTTTGGGCGCGCCGCCCAGCGAGGCGACCACCGCGTACTCGCCGCCGTGCTCGACGCGCATGAGCGGGGTCTTGCGGAGCTTGCCGGACTTGTTGCCGCGGGTGGTCAACAGGATGACCGGGACGCCCTGCAGGGTGTGGCCCTCGGCTCCCCCGGAGGTCTCGTACTTCTCGGCCTGCTCTCGGGCCCAGTCGGACGTGCTGGGTTCGTACTCTCCGTGAAGTGGCATAACTGCGGCAACCGTGCGGGCCCGTGTGTTGTTCCCGACAGAAAGTTTCGGTTGCCCGAACTTTGGTTCGACGTCTACCCTGACCATATGGCAGTGGTTCACCCTACGGACACCGAGCGGGTCGCCTCCCGCGTCGCGGCCGTGGATATCGCCGGGACGGCATGGCCGGTCTTCAAGCTGGAAGCCTTGTTCGCCGGTGTGGTGGTCGCCGTCACCCTCGCCCTGATCACCGGGTCCGCGCAGGCCGCGGTGCTCGGCGCGGCCGTGATCGCGGCCCTGCGGTGGATCGCCGGTTCCGTCCAGCGCTGATCTCGATCCTGGACGCCAGATTTCAAACTGGACGTTCATCCGTGTTGGTCGGCCCATTCATGCGCACTCCCTATTACGTTGATTCGCATGCGGACGTCCCACCTCGGCATTTTCGCGTTGTCCGTCGCCGCCGCACTCACCTGCGCCCGGCCCGCTCACGCCGACATCGTCGCCCTGACCCCTCATGAACGGACCTTCCAGTCCACCTTCGGCAGTTTCACCGTCGGCGCGCGCGACGAGACCGTCAACCGGATCGCGCCGTTGAATCAAGTCGGCACCACACGCGAGGCACTGGCCACCAGTACGGTCTACGCGCGCGTGGACGGGATCGCGGGTGGCCAGATCAAGACCGGCTTCCACGTCGGCTGTTCGGTCACCCTGCCCAACGGCAACCTCGGGGTGATCCCCCAGTGGTACGCGCCCACCGTGAACGTGAGCCAGGTCGATCCCTCAGTGGTCATCATCGGCCCCAATATCGAGGTGCCGTTGAGCGTCAATCTGGCCCCGGGCGAGGTCAAGGACGTCCCCGTGGCCGACAAGGACCTGCTGCCGGGCAAGACGGTGCAGATCGTCGTCCGCGACTTCCATATCGTGGTGAACCAGTGCGCCGGACCGGTCTCGATCCGGCAGTACACCTACGCCTACGCCAAGTCACCCGAAACCGACGACAGCGGCGCGGTTTTCGGCGACCCGACCTGGCTCTGACCCACTCCGAGATCTCGTGTGCCCCTCGCCGATGCGAGGGGCACACGGGGAGTTGGCGGAGGCGGGTCGTCAGCCCGCGAGGCAGCCCGGGCCGAGTAGGGCCTTGAGGTCGCCCATCAGCGCCGAGGACGGGGAGACGCGCAGGTTGTCGGCCACCTTCAGTTTGGTGGTGCGGTCGCGGGAACCGACGTGCTTGATGTGGACGTCGGCGGTGCCGGGGTGGCGCGAGAGCACGCGCTTGAGTTCGCCGATCTTGTCGGGGGTGCACAGGCGGGTGGGGATGACCACCTGCAGCGGCTTGTCCACCCCGATCGACGAAAGATCCGGCACCACAAGGTCGTTGGCGATCAGGGAGACCCGGTCGTCGCGGGCGTTGACGCGGGCCTTCACCAGCACGATGGCGTCCTCGGTGACGTCCATGCCGTAGACCGAGTAGGACTGCGGGAAGAACAGCACCTCGATGCCACCGGTGAGGTCCTCGAGCTGGGCCGAGGCCCAGGGCAGGCCGTTCTTGTTCACGCGGCGGGTGACATTGGCGAAGATGCCGCCGATGGTGACCTGCGCGCCGTCCTTGACGTCGCCTTCGAGGATGGCCGGGATCTGGGTGTCGGACTGGGCCGCGAGCACGTGCTCGACGCCGTTGAGCGGATGCCCGGACACATAGAGGCCCAGCATCTCCCGTTCCAGGGCGAGTTTGTGCTTGGTCTCCCATTCGTCGTCGGGGACCTTCACATTGAAGACGCTGGCGATCGACTCGTCGGCGTCGTCGAGGCCGCCGAAGAGGTCGAACTGGCCGATGGCCTCGGCCTTCTTGGTCGACATGACCGCGTCGATGGCGTCGGAGTGCACCAGCAGCAGGCCCTTGCGCGGATGCCCGAGCGAGTCGAAAGCGCCTGCCTTGATGAGGGATTCGGTGACCTTCTTGGTGCAGGCGATGGCGTCGATCTTGTTGAGGTAGTCGGAGAAGTCGGTGAACTTCGACTTCTCCTTGCGCGCCGCGATGATCGAGGCGACCACGTTCGCGCCCACATTGCGGACCGCGCCCATGCCGAAGCGAATATCGTTGCCCACCGAGGCGAATTCGAGTTCGGACTCGTTGACGTCCGGCGGCAGCACCTGGATGCCCAGGCGGCGGCAGTCGGCCAGGTAGACCGCGGCCTTGTCCTTGTCGTCACCGACGGAGGTGAGCAGACCGGCCATGTACTCGGCGGGGTAGTTGGCCTTGAGGTACGCGGTCCAGAACGACACCAGGCCGTAGCCGGCGGCGTGCGATTTGTTGAACGCGTAACCGGCGAACGGGAGAATCGTGTCCCACAGCGCCTTGATGGCGGGCTTGGTGAAACCGTTCTCCAGCATGCCCTTCTCGAAGCCCTCGAATTCGGCCTCGAGGACTTCGGCCTTCTTCTTACCCATGGCGCGGCGCAGAATGTCGGCTCGGCCGAGGGAGTACCCGGCGACCTTCTGCGCGATCTGCATGATCTGCTCCTGATACACGATCAGGCCGTAGGTATCACGCAGGATGTCCTTTAGCGGCTCTTCCAGTTCGGGATGAATCGGTTTGACCTCTTGCCGCCCGTTCTTGCGGTCGGCGTAGTCGTTGTGCGCGTTCATGCCCATGGGGCCGGGGCGGTAGAGCGCGAGCACGGCGACGATGTCCTCGAAGCCGGTGGGCTGCATACGGCGCAGCAGATCGCGCATGGCGCCACCGTCGAGCTGGAATACACCGAGAGTGTCACCGCGCGCGAGCAATTCGTAGGTGGCGGCGTCTTCCAGCGGAAGCGTATCGAGGTCCAGGTCGATGCCGCGGTTGGCCTTCATGTTCTGCAGGCAGTCACCGATGACCGTGAGGTTGCGCAGACCCAGGAAGTCCATCTTCAGCAGGCCGATGGCCTCACACGACGGGTAGTCCCAGCCGGTGATGATGGCGCCGTCCTGCGCGCGCTTCCACACCGGGATCGCGTCGGTCAGCGGCTCGCTGGACATGATGACGGCACAGGCGTGCACACCGGCGTTGCGGATCAGGCCTTCGAGACCGCGCGCGGTCTCGTAGATCTTGTTGACGTCCGGATTCGTGTTGATGAGCTCACGAACCTCGGCGGCCTCCTTGTACCGCTCGTGCTCGGGATCCATGATGCCCGAGAGCGGAATGTCCTTGGCCATGATCGGCGGCGGCAGCGCCTTCGAGATCTGGTCGGCGATCGCGAAACCCGGCTGGCCGAACTGGACGCGGGCCGAGTCCTTCAGCGCCGCTTTGGTTTTAATCGTACCGAAGGTGATCACCTGGGCGACCCGGTCGCTGCCCCACTTCTCGGTGGCGTAGCGGACCATCTCACCGCGGCGGCGATCGTCGAAGTCGATATCGATATCGGGCATGGACACGCGCTCCGGATTGAGGAAGCGCTCGAACAGCAGACCGTGCGGGATCGGGTCGATGTTCGTGATGCCCATGGCGTAGGCGACCAGCGAGCCGGCCGCCGAACCACGGCCCGGGCCGACATTGATGCCGACCGAGCGGGCGTAGGTGATGAGGTCACCGACGACGAGGAAGTAGGCGGGGAAGCCCATTTCGTTGATGACGCCGAGCTCGTACTTGGCGCGGGTGATGTACTCCTGCGGCGGCCCGCTCGGGAAGCGGCGGTCCAGGCCCTTCATCACCTCGTGCTCGAGCCAGGTGGCCTGGGTGTAGCCCTCGGGCACCGGGAAGATCGGCATGCGGTCGCGGTGCGCCCAGACGTCGTCGTAGGACTGGACGCGCTCGCCGATGAGGACCGTGTTGTCGCAGGCGCCGGGGACTTCGGCGTCCCAGATGGCGCGCATCTCCTCGGCGGACTTGAGGTAGTAGCCCGAGCCGTCGAACTTGAAGCGGGTCGGGTCCGAGAGCGTCTTGCCGGTCTGAATGCACAGCAGCGCTTCGTGATTGCCCGAGTCGTGCTCGTGCACGTAGTGGCAGTCGTTGGTGGCCAGCGGCGGGATGCCCAGCTTCTTGCCGACGTCCAGCAGGCCCTCACGGACCCGGCGTTCGATGGACAGGCCGTGGTCCATGATCTCGAGGAAGAAGTTCTCGGGACCGAAGATCTCCTGCCACTTGGCGGCGGCCTCGAGGGCTTCGCGCTCGTGGCCCAGGCGCAGGCGGGTCTGCACCTCGCCCGACGGGCAGCCGGTGGTGGCGATGATGCCCTCGGCGTGCTCGGCGATGATGTCGGCGTCCATCCGCGCCCACTTGCCGAGCTGGCCTTCGATGGAGGCGAGGCTGGACAGCTTGAACAGGTTGCGCAGACCGGTCGCGTTCTCGGCGACCATGGTCATGTGGGTGTAGGAACCCGAACCGGAGACGTCGTCGCCCTTCTGCGACGGATCGCCCCACAGCACGCGCTTGGTGTTGAACCGGGACTCGGGCGCGATGTAGGCCTCGATGCCGATGATCGGCTTGATGCCCTGCTTCTTGGCGGAGTTGTAGAACTCCGAGGCGCCGTACATATTGCCGTGGTCGGACATGCCGACGGCGGTCATACCGAGCCGGGTCGCCTCTTTGAACAAGGGCGTGATCTTCGCCGCGCCGTCGAGCATCGAGTACTCGGTGTGGTTGTGGAGATGGACGAATGATCCCGGCGAGGCTGACACACGGGCAGTTTATGCGGACCGCCCGACACCCCTCGCAGGCGCGCGGGGTGTCGCCGGGTCGGCCCAGGAAACTGACATGGGCTAACGGCGTGGCGGCTTCCGCGTGTCGTGGCAGAGGTCACCGCGAACCGGTCGCGGCCATCACCGCGCGGATCAGGTTCGGGCCGCGCGGATCAGGCTCGGGCCGCGACCGGTTCGGCTCAGGCGGCGGCGGGCCGGGCGAGGGTAGTGGTGCGGCGCGCCGCGTTGGCGCCCCGCACCGCCAGCGGCAGCACCCATGCCGACGCGATCTGGTCCAGGCTCATGGCGCCGAGGCCGAGCCGGTTGTGGACGAATCCGACCGACAGGCCCAGCCGGGGCTCCGCCCAGCCGAAGGACCCGCCCAATCCGATGTGCCCGAAGCCGGCGCGCGCCCCCGGCACCGGCAGCGAGTGATAACCCATGTGCCACATCATCGGGATGTAGAACAGCGCACGGTCGAGATGATAGGTCTCGACACGCCGCATGGCCGCGATGGTCTCCGGTGACAGGAACCGGCGGCCCTCGTGCATGCCCTCGTTGGCGAGCGCCCCGTACACGGTGGCCAGTCCGGTGGCGGTGCACACGCCGTTGCCCGCGCCCAGTTCGGTGTGCAGGATCGGCGGGTTCTCGCCTTCGAGAAGTTGATCCAGGCCGGGCAGGAACAGCGCCCGCGCCGCCGCCCCGACCGCGCCGGGCAGTGAATACGCGCGACCCAACGCCAGCGAGACGTAATTCGTGCCGACCGCCGACAGCTTGTTGCCGCTCAGCACCGCGGCCCTGGTCGGCGATCCGGCCGGCGGCAGGCCCAGGTGGATGCCCTCCGCGCCCAGCGGTTCGGCGACCTCGGTGCGGAACAGTTCGGCCATCCCGCGCCCGGTGACGGCGCGGGCCAGACCGGCGAGCAGCCAGCCGAAGGTGAGCGCGTGATAGGTCGGGACGCCCAGCAGATGATCGGGTTTCGCCGCGGCCAGATGGTCTTCCATCATGCGGTGGTCGAGCACGTCGTCGAGGCCGCGGGCGATCGCGGGCAGCCCGTACAGTCCGGCGCGATGGGACAGCAACTGCCGCACCGTGATTCGGCCCTTGCCGTTGGCCGCGAATTCCGGCCAGTAGTGGGCGACGGGGGCGTCGTAGTCGATGAGACCGCGGTCGGCGAGCCGGTGGATGACGGTGGCCGAGATGCCCTTGGTGGCGGAGAAGACGATGGCCCCGGTATCGGCGTCCCAGGCCCGGCCCGGCGCGGCCTCGCCGGTCCAGATCCGCACCAGCGGCTCCCCGCGCAGGTGCACCGTGAGCGCGCCGCCCGCCCCTGGGTGACCGCCGACCAAGCGGGCGAACGTGCGGACCAGCGGGCCGAATTCGGCGGCCGCGTAACCGCCCACCGTGGCGGGCAGGCCGGCGGGCCCCGTAGCGTCATTGCTCACGGCTTCCACGGTACGAGTGACCAGTCGGGCCGGGCAATGACGACACCGGGAAGTTATTGCCGTTGGCCCAGTGGTTATTCCGGGTGACCGGGCGGTGACCCCGGCGTTATACGCGCGGGGTTTATCGAGATCAGCGGAGCGCCCGCGCTGGATCGGTAAGCTGGGGCGATGCGAAAGCCGTGGTCGATGGTTGCGGCGGCGCTGGTCGTGATCGCCGCGCTGGTCGCCGGATGTTCGTCGTCGAATCAGGAAAGCGCGCCACCGGCCACCGTGACCGGGGATTGGCGCGGGAATATCGAGGTGCCCGATCATCCGCTGGCGGTGGGGGTCAGTTTCACCGGCGACGGCAAGGCCACCATCGACATTCCGGCGCAGGGGGTGGTGGACGCGCCGTTGAGCGAGGTGAAGACCGGCGCGGATGCCGTGACCTGGACGCTCACCAAGATTCCGGGCAAGCCCGCGTTCCAGGGCGTCTACGACAAGGGCTCGGACAGCATCAAGGGGCAGTTCACCCAGTCCGGGCAGTCGTTCCCGCTGACCCTGACCCACGGCAAGGTCGAGGGGCCGCCGCGGCCGCAGGAACCGAAACCGCCCTACCCGTACAAGTCCGAGGACATCAGCTATCACAGCGGTGACATCACGATCGCGGGGACGCTGACCGAACCGCAGACGGGCGGGCCGTTCCCGGCGGTGATGCTGATCAACGGCAGCGGCGCCAACAACCGCGATGAGGAACTGCTGGGCCACAAGCCATTCCTGCTGCTCGCCGACACCCTCACCCGGGCGGGGTACGCGGTGTTGCGCACCGACAAGCGCGGTGTCGGGCAGACCGGCGGGCGCCTGAACAGTGCCAGCTACAGCGATCTCACCGGCGACATCGCCGCGGGAATGGCCTTCCTGCACGGGCGTTCGGAGATCGACGCCAAGCGGATCGGGCTGCTGGGGCACAGTGAGGGCGGGTATCTCGCGCCGCTCTACGCGCAGCGGCCCGACAGCGGAGTCGCCTTCGTGATCATGATGGCGGGTCCGGCGGTCCCCGGTTCCGAGGTGCTGCTGGAACAGAATCGGCTGATCCTGGCCGCGCAGGGGGCCTCGCCGGAGCGGGTCGACAAGCAGGTCGGGTTCACTTCCACGCTGTCGGCGCTGCTGTGCAAGGGCGATCTGGTGGCCGCCAAGGACTATGTGCGCCAGCACAATGACACCCTCGCCGCGGATGAACGACTCTCCGAGGACGCGATGGACGAGCTGGTGACGCCGTATATGGCGGCCCTGGTCTGTTACGACCCGGCCCCGGCGCTGTCGGCGCTGCGGGTTCCGGTGCTGGCGTTCTACGGTGGCAAGGATCTCCAGGTGCCCGCGGCCCAGAACGCGGGCCCGGCACGAACGCTGCTGGCCGCGGATCCGGACGCGACGGTGACCGTGTTCGACGGTCTCAATCACCTGATGCAGCCCGCGGACAAGGGCACCCCGGACGAGTACGCCCGCATCGAGACCACCATCGACCCGCAGGTGCTGACCACCGTGACCGGCTGGCTGACCCAGCGCTTCCCGCCCGGCCACTGAACTGCCCGCCCGGTTCGCTCGTATCGACCGACAGAGTGGCGTACGAGCGAACCGATTGCGAGAGTGGTGTCGTGGGATTCTACGAAGATCGGGTCGTGCCGCGGCTGGTCGACCTGTGCTGCGGCGCGAAGAACATGAACGGTGAGCGCGAGCGGGTGTGCGCCGGACTGCACGGCCGAGTCGTCGAGATCGGCTTCGGATCCGGGCGCAATGTGCCGTTCTATCCGGAGGCGGTGCAGTCCGTCAGCGCGGTCGAGCCCGCCGACCTCGGCTGGCGCATGGCCGCCGGACGCGTCGCGGCGGCGACGGTTCCGGTGGAGCGCGCCGGCCTGGACGGGCAGTCGCTGCCGTTCGCGGACGACAGTTTCGATTCCGCGCTGTCGACGTGGACGCTGTGCACGATCCCCGATGTCGAGGCCGCGCTCGCCGAGGTGCGCCGGGTGCTGGTGCCCGGCGGCACTTTTCATTTCGTCGAGCACGGACTCGCACCGGATCCGGGTGTCCGGAAATGGCAGCACCGGCTCGATCGCCTCGAGCAGACGGTGGCCGGTGGCTGCCATCTCAACCGCGATATCCCCGGACTGATCGAGGCCGCGGGTTTCCAGATCCGCGATATCGACCGGTACTACCAGCAGGGCCCCAAGCCCTGGGTGGCATTCAATCTGGGCACCGCGGTCGCCCCGTGACGGTTACTCCGCCTGCGGCCAGCCGCCGTAGGGGACGGTGATCAATTCCATGGCGTGGCCGGAGGGATCGAGGAAATAGATGCCCCGGCCGCCGTCATTGTGGTTGATCTGGTTGACGCCCTGCCGGCGCGGATCGGCCCAGTAGGTGAGCCCATACCGCTGGATCTTCTCGTAGGCCGAGTCGAATTCTTCCTCGGACACCAGGAAGGCGTAGTGCTGCGTCGGCGGCTCGCCCTCGAAATCCGGTGGCAGATTGGCGAAGTCGAAGGTGACACCGTTTCCCACGGTGATCGGAATGAACGGTCCCCATTCCTTGCCCACCTCCACCCCGAGAATGTCCGCCCAGAATTCGGCGGAAACGCGGCTGTCCGTGCACGCGACAATGGTGTGGTTGAACTGGATAGTGATAGGAATTCTCCTGTGTTCGTGGCGATCCCGACCCTGGACCGGTACAAGTCGGCCGACAGGAGCACCGCCACTCCCCTTGACGTTAGCCATCGGCAACCGATCTCGCCAGACCCCGCGCCGTATGGGACCGATCACATCGAGATCGCCGCGGCACAGCCCGAACCGGGAACCGCGTCAGCGGGGCGACGGCGCCGAGTACTCCTGTTCCGGGCGGCCGGTACTGCCGTAGCGCAGCTGCATACGCAGGTCGCCGGCGCCGACGAGGGTGGCCAGGTAGCGCTGGGCGGTGGCGCGGGAGATGCCGATGGCGGCGGCGATCTGGGCGGCCTGGATCGGAACCGACGGTGCCCTTCCGGCAAACCACCGAAAATTTCGGCGGCCCAATGGGTGTCGCTCACTTTACCGTGACCAGATTCGGACT
>NZ_JBSGCY010000163.1:0-13759 GCF_053602115.1 Nocardia sp. NPDC004582
GCGATCAGCCAGCTGATCACCTACATCAACGGCCTGGCCAAACAGCTCAGCGGCTTCGTCAACGTCGCCGCGGGCGGGGCGGCGGGGCGGTTCCTCGGTCCGGGTCTGGCGGCGGGCCGGCTGCTCGGCCGCGCGCCATTGGTGATGTTCGGCGACCTCGTAGGGCTCGGCCTCGTGATGCTCGGGCCCGCCGTTGCGGTCGGCCATGGCGCGTGCCGACCACCGGATGGCGTAGGCGACCCAGAAGCACGGCAACGACGCGGCCAGGAAGATCGCTCCCGCGGCGAGCAATCCGGAGCCGACGCCGAGCACCAGCAACTCCCAGCGCGGGTAGCAGGTGGCGGTGCCCGTGCAGTCGCCGTAGGTCCGCCGGCCGTACTCCCAGGCGAACAGGCCCGCACCCGAGCCGAGGGTCGAGGCGAGCAGGAAGTTGGCGATGTACCAGCAGCGCACCAGTTTCCGGGCGAAGATGAGCGCACCGAGCTGCCCGGAGCCGAGGCTGTCCGCGATGTCGTCCCCGACGCCCAGATGCCGGCCCCAGCCCGACGGCTCGGCGGGGTCGGCTACGGCGGAGTTACTGGCATACCGGCGTGCGGTCATCCTGCGCGATCCTTCTGCACCTCGAACAGTCCACCGGCACAGGTTGATTCGCAATGCCTACCCGAACTGAATCCAAACTGGGTCGATCATTGCAGCGTCGCGGCGTTCGCGCCGTCCTTGTGGCGGAATCGGCGCTTATGAGACGGCGTCGCCGGGCCGGGATCGGGGGTCGGCCCGGCGACGCCGGGGTTCGCGGCGCCCGCTGCGCGGCGGGGACGCGGGGCGGCGAGTCTCGGGGAAGAGGACTCGCGCGGTGTCCGGTCACCGCTGGGTGTCTGCGCTTCGTCACCCGGGCGATTCGGACAATCGGAACGTTAGCGATGCGGTAACTGAATTGCGCTGCGAGCGTGCGAATTAGGGGATCATTAGGGGAACCCCGGGCTTTCGGCGTCGATGCTGGACAGCCGACTGATTGCCGGAGATCACGAATTGCGTTGGCGGGGTGACCGGTTCGCACCGAGTGGTCCGATCCGCGCGTGTCGGGGGTGCTGAACACCGACACTGCGTATATGCGCCAATGGCGTCGCAGTGTTCTCATTCATCCCGTTCGTCTGGGGAGATGATCGACAATGATCCGCTCACGCACTTCGGTCGCGTCCGTGTTCGCCACCTGCAGCGCCGCGGCCGCGGCGCTCGTGCTCGCCGCGCCCGACGCGGCGGCGTATGTCAGCAGCGTGACCATCGCGACCGGCACCAGCATCGGCGGCGGCTACGGCACCAACTGCTCCTACACGCTCACCGTCAACGGCAGCCCGAACGAGTACGTGTGGCTCTACGACAGCGCATCGTCGACCTTCACTCCGCAGCAGTTCGGTCTGGGCAGCGGCGGCACCGCCACCTCGAGCTGGACACCGACGGCCACCGGCACCCATTACGTGCAGGCCTGGACCTACAACGGCTCGCAGTGGGCGACGGTCACCGTCGGCACCGGCATCAACCTCGGCAGCGCGTGCGTGGTCACCAAATAAGCCGGTCCGGGTCCGGGTGTGCGCTCCCACCCGGCCCCGGGCATTACTCTTGACCCGGTGCAGACCGAGCAGCCTCCCGCCGAGGAGCCCCGCATCTGGGGTGGAACGACCCTCACCGAACGCCGTGAGGCGCGCCGCACCGCGCTGCTCGAGGCCGCACTGGACCTGATCGGCGAGTCGGGGGCGGGCGCGGTCACCATGCGCGCGGTGTGCCGGCGCGCCACGCTGACCGACCGGTATTTCTACGAATCCTTCGCCAGCCGCGACGAACTGCTCGATGTGCTCTACCGCCAGATCGCCGAGGAGTTCCTGGATCCGATGACCGCGTTCGCCGTCGCCGATGACCCCGATCGGGATCGCGCGCTGTCGGAAACACTGGTGGACAAGGTGCTGCAGGATCCGCGCAAGTCGCGGCTGTTCCTGGTGGAGCCGTATTCGTCGACGGGGCTGGGCCAGACCACGATCGCGGTGATGCCGGCGTTCACCCGCCTGATCCAGGATCACCTGTTCGCCCATATCGATGATCCGGTGCGGCGGCGGCTGGCCGCGGTCACCATGGCCAGCGGTAACGCCGGCATGTTCTCGGCGTGGCTCAACGGCACGCTGCGCGCCACGCGCGATCAGATCGTGGACCATCTGGTGGCGACCATCGACGCCTATCGCGGCATGTATCGCTGACCCCGCCACCGGCGTGTTCGCGGAGTGGATGCGGGCGAGCGCGGCCATATCGAGTTGCCAGGCGCGCCGCGGGGGTGTTTACTCGCTGACGCAAGGTGCCGTCGTTAGCTGAGGCTCCTTCACGGATACAGGCCGGCGATCCCGAACGTCGAGAGACGCCCCGGATCAGGACAGGCTTCCCCGAGCTAAGGGGATGCCCCGACCGGCTCCCGCCCTGGTGGCGGGTTACGCCGTGGAGTGCTGAAGGTCTTACGAGGGGTGGTACCCGTGCCGGCGATTCCCCGCCGGTCCCACTCCCCCGGCATGCACGCGACCCCGCGGTCGCGCGGTGCGAGTGTGTGAGGAGGTGGTGGTCGTGCCCGATGGACCGGACCGAGTTCCGTTAGCCAATCGTTCACCAGGCGACACTCCCTCAATCCTTCGGCCGCTGCCGCACACCCGGTAGCGTCGCTGTCCGAGTGCGCCGTCATCCGCTGGGAGATCGAGATGACCACCTGGGAAATGCTGCTCCGCCTGGCCACCGGCGTCGGGTTGGGCGCGATCATCGGATTCGAGCGCCAGTTCCGGGCCCGCATGGCCGGGCTGCGCACCAACGCGCTGGTCGCCGCCGGTGCGACCCTGTTCGTGCTGCTGTCGGCGCACGGCTTCAACGGCGCCTCCGCCGACCCGACCCGGGTTGCGGCGCAGATCGTTTCGGGTATCGGCTTTTTGGGCGCGGGTGTGATCCTGCGTGACGGGTTCAATATCCGCGGCCTCAATACCGCTGCGACACTGTGGTGTTCGGCCGCTGTCGGCGCGCTGGCGGGCGCGGGCATGTACTCGACGGCCGCGGCGGGCACGGTCGCGGTGGTGGTGGTCAATACCGCGTTGCGGACGGTGGCCCGGTCGGTGGATCGTCCGCTCGCCGACGGCACCGACGCCGAGTACGCGTTGTACGCCTTCCACGCCGATACCGACGACGCGCACGAGGCGCAGGTGCGCGCGCTGCTGGTGCAGTCGTTGACCCGCACCGATTTCAGCCTGGTGTCGATTTCCAGTCATGACACCTCGCCGGGGCGGGTGCAGGTGCGGGCCGAACTCACCGGCGATCGTCGCGACGATCGCCAGATGGAGTCCGCGGTGAGCCGGTTGAGCCTGGAGCCGTCGGTGACCAGTGTCGGCTGGCGCACGGTGGCGCGGCCGGTGGAAACCGAGCAGTGAGCCGTCCTCACACCATGGCGGTAGGGATGACGGTGGTGAGGCCGCCGTCGACGAGCAGGTCCTGGCCGGTGATGTAGGAGGCGTCGGCGGAGGCCAGGAACGCGACCGCGGCCGCCACATCGTCGGAGGTGCCGATGCGGGCGAGCGCGACCCGCGAGGCCGCGTCGGCCTGGGTTCGCGGGGTGGTTTCGGCGCGGAAGGCGGGGGTGTCGGTGTAGCCGGGGCTGACGGAGTTGACGCGAATTCCCTTGGGGGCCAGTTCGGCGGCGAGGGTGCGGGCCAAGGTGTGCACGGCGGCTTTGGTGGCGGTGTAGAGCGCGGTGCCCGGCGCGCCGCGGTAGGTGGCGAACGAGGCGTTGATGACGATCGCACCGCCCGCCGACAGCAGCGGCAGGGCGTGCTGGATGGTGAAGAACGCCGAGGTGAAGTTGAGGGCGACGATCCGATCGAATTCCTCGGGCGTGACGGCGGTGAACGGCTGGAACGCACCGATACCCGCGTTGACGAACAGCACGTCCAGGCGTCCGAAGCGTTCGGTGACGGTGCGGGTCAGCGCGGCGAGGTCCTCGGTGTCGGTGACGTCGCCGGCGACGGCGACGGCGTGTTCGCCGAGCTCGGCGACGGCGGCGTCGAGACGGCTCTTGTCGCGCCCGGTGATGATCACCTGCGCGCCTTCGGCGATGAGGCGCCGCGCGGTGGCCAGCCCCATGCCGCTGCTGCCCCCGGTGATGAGGGCGATCTTGTTGTGGAAGCGGGATCCGTTGTGCGTCATGGCTTCAGCGTGCCGGGGCGCGGCGCGGGTAAACAGTGCGCGTTTATCGTGGGTGTGCCACCACCACCCTGGCGCGGGCCAGGGGTCCCGGCATTGCCGCGGTGTCGCTCACGCGGGTGCTGCCAGGCGCAGCCGGTGCAGGCGGTCGAGGGCGTCGGCGGTGCCGGTCCGCGGGCGCGGGTTGTAGAGCACGACGTGCTGGTCGGGGCGGTCGGCGAGGGTCAGGGTGGTGGCGTCGAAGTGCAGTTCGCCCACTTCGGGATGCCGCAGCGCGTTGACGGCTTGAGCGGGGGCGCCGACGTCGTGGCGCGACCACAGGTGCGCGAATTCGGGGCTGCGGCGAGACAGGTCGGTGATGACGGCGTCGAAGCCGGGGTCGCCGGGGCAGGGGGCGGAGTCGGCGCGGTAGGCGGCGACGACGGCGGGGGCGGCTCGGGTCCAGTGGTCGGTCATGGCCAGGTAGCGCGGGCTGGTGAAGTAGGTGATCAGGCAGTTGTGGCCGGGGCCTTGGTAGCCGAAAACGGCGCGGGCGGCGTCGTTGTAGGCCAGCACGGTCCAGTAGCGGTCGCGCAGGACGGCGGGGCGGGGTTCCCAGGCGTCGAGCAGGTTTCGGGTTTCGGGGGTGATGTCGCCACCGGCGGCGCCCGAGCGGCAGGGTGGGTTGAGCCCGGCCAGGACGTAGAGGTGGCCGCGTTCGGTGTCGTCGAGCAGCAGGGCGGCGGCGATGGCGTCGAGGACGTCGGTGGAGACGGTGATGTCGCGGCCCTGTTCGAGCCAGGTGTACCAGGACACGCCGACTCCGGCGAGGACGGCGACTTCCTCGCGGCGCAGTCCGGGGGTGCGGCGGCGGCCGGCGGCGGGGAGCCCGACCCGCTCGGGGGTGATGCGGGCGCGTCTGTCGCGCAGGAATTCTCGCAGTTGGTCGCGGCGCGCACCCGGGGTGGTCATATCTCACGCTAACAATCACGGGGGGCCGTTTCGTTCCGGCGGCGGTTAGCATGTGACCGGATTTCGGGTTTCGAGGGGGTGCGATGCGGCAGATTCTGGTGGCGGCGCTGGTGGCGCTGGTGGTGTCGATCACGGTGACGCCGTTGCTGATTCGCGTGTTCACCCGGCGGCGGTGGGGGCAGGCGATCCGGTCCGACGGCCCGGCGAGTCATCTGTCCAAGCGGGGCACCCCGACCATGGGCGGGCTGGCGATCCTGGTCGCGATCTGGTGCGGGTACGGGGCGGCGACGCTGGTGGGGCGGCATTTCGACGGGCGGGGCGCGTCGGCGTCGGGGCTGCTGGTGCTGGGGTTGGCGACGGCATTGGGGGCGGTGGGGTTCGCCGATGACGCGATCAAGCTGACCCAGCGGCGCTCGCTGGGGTTGACGGCGTCGGGCAAGATGGTCGGGCAGTTGTGCGCGGCGGTGGTGTTCGGGGTGCTGGCGTTGCGGTTTCGCGGCGGGTCGGGGCTGACGCCGGGCAGCAAGCAGATCTCGATCGTGCGCGATATCTCCACGGTGTCGCTGGCGGTGGCGGGGTTTCTGCTGGTGGCGTGCACCATCGTGGTGGCGTGGTCGAACGCGGTCAATATCACCGACGGCCTGGACGGTCTGGCGGCGGGTTCGGTGGGGTTGGCGCTGGGTTCGTATGTGCTGATCACGTTTTGGCAGTACGCGCACGCGTGCGCGACCAAGGCGGTGCCGGGCTGCTACACGGTGCGTGATCCGCTGGATCTGTCGGTGGTGTGCGCGGCGGGCGCGGCGGCGTGTGTGGGGTTCCTGTGGTGGAACGCGGCTCCGGCGAAGATCTTCATGGGTGACACCGGGTCGCTGGCGTTGGGCGGGCTGCTGGCCGGGTTGTCGATCACCACGCGCACCGAGCTGCTGATGGTGGCGGTGGGCGCGTTGTTCGTGGCCGAGATCGCGTCGGTGGCGTTGCAGATCGTCATGTTCCGCACCACGCGCACGCGGGTGTTCAAGATGGCTCCGTTCCATCATCATTTCGAGTTGACCGGGTGGCCGGAGACCACGGTGATCATCCGGTTCTGGCTGCTGGCGGCGATCGCGGCGGCGACGGGGTTGTTGTTCTTCTACACCGAGCACCTGGCCGCGTCGGGGCCGCGGCACTGAGCAGGCAGCGGTATCGACACACGCGAAAGCCCACCCGGGGCAATGGTTTCCGGGTGGGCTTTCGGCGGTGTTCTCTCAGTGCACGACGTTTTCTCAGTGCACGACCGCGGGCGCGTCGGCCGCGGCCGGCGTGGCGGGTTTGGAGCGGGGCAGGAAGAACGCCGGGATCAGCGTCGCCAGCAGCAGCACGGTGGCCACCACGAAGGTGTGGGCGAACGCCTGGGCGGCTTGGTCGAAGCCGTCGGCGAGGACCTGCGGCGGGACCTGCTGGGCGATGCGCGGATCGTAGTGGGATCCGATGGCCATCTTGGCTTCGGGCCGGTGGTTGAGCAGGGTGGTCAGCACCACGGAAATGGTTGCGGTGCCGATGGATCCGGCGGTCTGGTTGACGATGTTCATCAGGGTGGACCCGCGCGCGACCTCGCCGTGGGTGAGGGTCTGGATGGCGGCGGTCATGGTCGGCATCATGGTGCAGCCCATGCCCAGACCCATGACGAACAGCACCCCGCACAGCAGCGGGTAGGGGGTGTCGGCCTTGACCTGGGTGAGCGCGGCCATCGACAGCGCCATGATGGAGATGCCGGTGAGCACGATCTTGCCGGGGCCGATCTTGTCGACCAGTCGTCCGGCGATGGGCATGGTCAGCATCGCGCCCAGGCCTTGCGGTGCGATGAGCAGGCCGGCGGCCAGGGTGGACTCGCCGCGCACCTGCTGCAGATACGACGGCAGCAGCAGCCCGGACCCGAAGAACGCCATGGCGAACAGGGTCATGGTGAGCACCGCGAAGCGCAGCGACTTGTTCTTGAACAGGCGCAGGTCGATGAGCGGGTGCTCGGTGCGCAGGGCGTGGAAGACGAACGCGACGAGCAGGGCCGCGCCGATGATGGCGGGGATGAGCACCTTGGCCGACTTGACGGTGCCCTCACCGGGGATGGAGGACACGCCGAACAGGAAGGCGGCCAGGCCGGGTGAGGCGAGCAGCATGCCCAGGAAGTCGAAGCTCTGCGACGGTTCGGGATTGTCGCGCGGGAAGATCGTGTAGGCCAGGATCAGCGCGATGATGCCGATGGGCAGGTTGATCAGGAAGATCCAGTGCCAGCTGAAGGAGTCGATGAGCCAGCCGCCCAGGATGGGTCCGCCGATGGGGCCCAGCAGCATGGGCACGCCGAGCACGGCCATGACGCGGCCGATGCGGGTGGGGCCCGCGGCGTGGGTCATGATCGTCATGCCCAAGGGCATGAGCATGCCGCCGCCGAGGCCCTGGATGACGCGGAAGGCGATGAGGGACTCGATGTTCCAGGCCGTCGAGCACAGCACCGAGCCGATCACGAAGAACACCAGCGCCATCATGTAGAGGCGTTTGGTGCCGAATCGGTCCGCGGCCCAGCCGGTGAGCGGGATGACGGTGGCCAGCGCGAGGGTGTAGCCGGTCATGGACCAGGCGGCGATGGCGTAGGTGGTGTCGAAGTCGTGCTGGAAGGTGGGGATGGCGACGGTCACCACGGTGACGTCGAGGATCGACATGATGGCGCCGAGCACCACGACACCGGCGATTTTGAAGACGCCGATGTCCAGCTTGTCGTCGGCGGAGTCGGCCGCCTTGGTATCCGGAGGGGTGGTCACCGCTTCAGCCTGCCAGCCGGTCGGTGCGGACACCAGCACATTTTTCTCTCGGCGTGGATCGGAATGCTCATCGGCGGGTCCTTCCTGCCGTGCGATGGTCGCTCCGGAATGGAATCACCGAATCATACCGAGCGGTAGCAAACATTGGGCGACCGCGCAGCGACCCGGGCAGCGTCTCGGACGCGCGTACGCTGGCGTTCTCGGCAATCCCCCCGGGCGAGGAGAACATCGCGATGACCGACCCGGTAGTGGGCCTGACCGGTACGCTGACCTCGCCGATCCGGGGCGCGGGAGCCCTCGGGGAGGTCCTGGTCGCCATCCGAGGGGGAACCGAGCTCTACATCGCGCGCGCGGACGAGCCGCTGCCCGCCGGTGCGCCGGTCCTGGTGGTCGCCGCTCATCCCGGTCGTATCGTCGATGTTGTTGCGTGGGTCCCGCTTCCGGGCGATTGATTGTTCGAAAAACGATTTCGAACCATGTTCGAGGGGAGTCACACACGATGCTGGGTTATCACGTTCCCGATCCCGATGAGGCGATGCTGGTCAGCGGCGGCCGCCACGGCAAGGACGGCGGCGCGCCGTTCCGGGTGATCATCGGTCACGGCGCCTGGGTGGTGCCGCTGTTCCGCAAGGTGCGGTATCTGTCGCTGGCGATGTTCGAGGCCGAGATCGGCGAACGCTGCGTCACCAAGCAGGCCATCCAGCTCGATGTGCGGGCGGTGATCGCGTTCAAGGTCGCCAACGACACCCAGTCGATCGTCAATGCGGCGCAACGGTTCCTGTCCGAGCAGGAGAAGGAGATGAGCGTGCTGACCGGGCGCATCTTCTCCGGTCATCTGCGCTCGATCGTGGGCTCGATGACGGTCGAGGAGATCATCCGCGAGCGCCAGAAGCTGGCCGACGAGGTGCTGGTGGCCTCGAAGGTGGAGATGAGCAATATCGGGCTGTGGGTGGACTCGTTCCAGATCCAGCACATCGACGACGGCAATCTGGGCTATATCGCGGCCCTGGCCGCCCCGCACAACGCGGCGGTGCAGCGCGACGCGCAGATCGCGCAGGCCGCCGCGGCCCAGCTGGCCGCCCAGGCCGAGCAGGAGTCCCAGCGCAAGCAGGCCGAATATCAGCGTGAGACCGCGATCCTCAAGGCGGAGTATCAGCGCGATATCGACAAGGCCAATGCCCAAGCCGCGCAGGCGGGTCCGCTCGCGCAGGCCACCGCCATGCAGGAGGTGCTCGCCGCCCAGGCCGAGCAGGCGCGCAAGCAGGCCGAGCTGCGTGAGCAGCAGTTGCAGGCCGAGGTGGTCAAACCCGCTCTGGCAGAGGCGGATCGGGTGCGCATCCTGGCCGAGGCCGAGGCCGATCGCACCCGGATCCAGGCCGAGGCGGCGGCGTCGAACAATCGGATCGCGCTCGATCAGCTGCTCATCGAGCAGTTGCCCGAGATCGTCAAGCAGGCCGCGGGCGGGTTGTCGAAGGCGAACCTGACGGTGCTCAACGGTCCCGACGGGGTGTCGGAGATCGTCAACGGGATGGTGGGCCAGGGCTTGACGGTCTTCAATTCGTTGCAAAAGGCACTTTCCTCCAACAATGATCAGCCCGCGGACTAGAGTGACCGCGAGAGGGACGCGGCGACGAGGAGCGGGTGTTTAGGTGTCCATCGGGAAATTGGTGTCGTTCGACAGCTCTCGGGGTTTCGGGTTCATCCGTCCGGAAGACGGCGGCCCGGATGTGTTCGTGCATGTCAACGACATCGGGCTGGACGAGGACGAGCTGCGCCAGGGGCGGGTTTTCGAATTCGATGTGACCGAGGGTGATCGGGGTCCCAAGGCGATCAATCTGGCGGTGGTGCCGGGTCAGGCGGCGGCGCCGGTGCGGCACAAGGGTAAGGAGCATCGCGCCTCGGGGCAGATGAGCGCGGCCGAGCATCGCCGGCTGATCACCGAACTGCTGCTGGACGCCTCGCCGCAGCTGACGGCGGCGGAGATCATCACGATTCGCGACCGGCTCACTACGTTCGCCGATGCGCACGGGTGGCTCGAAAACTGACCGGTTCGCATTACGATCGGTCTCGGATCCGCCGCGAACCGAGGAGGCCGTGTGCAGTTACCCGTCATGCCGCCGGTGAAACCGATGCTGGCCAAATCGGTGTCGGAGCTGCCCCGGGATCCGGGGCTGCGGTTCGAACCGAAATGGGACGGCTTCCGCTGCATCGTCTTCCGCGACGGTGACGAGATCGAGCTGGGTTCCCGCAATGATCGGCCCCTGACCCGGTATTTCCCCGAACTGGTGGAACTACTGGGTCAGGCGCTGCCGCCGCGGTGCGTGGTGGACGGGGAGATCGTGGTCGTCACCGCGAACGGCCTGGATTTCGACACGCTGCAGCAGCGGCTGCATCCGGCGGCGTCGCGGGTGAAGAAGCTGGCGGCGGAGACCCCGGCCAGTTTCGTGGGCTTCGACCTGCTGGCGTTGGGTGACGATGATCTGACCGGGCGGCCGTTCACCGAGCGGCGCGCACTGCTCGAGACGGTGCTCGACGGCACGCACGCGGGCACGCATCTGACCCCGATCACCGATGACCCCGATATCGCCGCGGACTGGTTCACCCGGTTCGAGGGCGCGGGGTTCGACGGGGTGATGGCCAAGGCGTCGGATCTGGCGTATCTGCAGGACAAGCGGGTGATGCTCAAGATCAAGCATGAACGCACCGCCGATTGCGTGGTGGCCGGGTTCCGCTGGCACAAGGACGGCCAGGGCGTGGGGTCGTTGCTGCTGGGGCTGTTCGACGAGGACGGCAATCTGCATCATGTCGGGGTGGCGTCGTCGTTCACCGCGGCGCGGCGCAAGGAACTGGTCGACGAGCTGGCGCCGTTGCGGGAGAATGCCCTCGCGGATCATCCGTGGCGCTCGTGGGCCGATGCCGCCGCCCAGGCCAAGGCCGACGGGAAGATGCCGGGCGGGGTGAGCCGCTGGACCGGCGGCAAGGATCTGTCGTGGGAGGCGCTGCGCCCGGAGCTGGTGGCCGAGGTGCGCTATGAGCATGTGATGGCCGGGCGGTTCCGCCACGGCGGGCGGCTGGTGCGCTTCCGCGGCGACCGCACCCCCGTATCGTGCACCTACGCCCAGCTCGACGAGGTCGCGCCCGCGGAGCTGGCCGATATTTTCGCCGAGGCCAGGAATTCGGAAGGAAACGCGCGGTGAGTGATGCGGTGCGGATCGAGGTGGCCGGGCGGACGGTGTCGATCTCCAATCCGGGCAAGGTGTATTTCTCCAAGCGCGGAGACACCAAGCTGGATCTGGTGAATTACTATCTGGCCGTTGCCGATCCGATCATGCGGACCATCGGCGGACGGCCGGTGCTGCTGGAGCGTTATCCGGATGGGGCGTCGGGCAAGTCGTGGTTCCAGAAGCGGGTGCCGTCCTCGGCGCCGGACTGGCTGACCACCACGGTGGTGTCCACCCCCAACGGCACCACCAGCGACGCGCTGGTCGCGGTGGACATGGCCCATATTCTGTGGGCGGTCAATCTGGGCTGCTTGGGTTTTCACGTCTGGCCCACCCACGCCGGCGCCGAGGCCGCCTCGACGTTCCCGCCGGTCCTCGACGCCGCCGGGAACGTGCTGCCGCCGACCGGTGTCACCGATGAGCTGCGCATCGATCTGGATCCCTCCCCCGGCATCGGTTTCGACGATCTGCGCGCCGCGGCGTTCGCGACCCGCGAGTTGTGCACCGAACTCGGTATCGATGTGCGGGTGAAGACCTCCGGCTCGCGCGGTCTGCACCTGTACGCGATGCTGGAACCGAACTGGGACGGCTACCAGGTCCGCGCCGCCGCGGTCGCGCTGGCTCGCGAACTCGAACGCCGCCACCCCGACGACATCACCGCCGCCTGGTGGAAGGAGGAACGCGGCTCACGGGTGTTCGTCGATTTCAACCAGAACGCCCCGCACAAAACGGTTTTCGGCGCCTGGTGCGCCCGCCCGAAGGTCGGCGCCCAGGTCTCCACCCCGATCTCGTGGGACGAGCTGGCGACCATCGTCCCCGACGACCTCACCATCGCCACCGTCCCCGCCCGCGTCGCCGAATTGGGCGACCCGTGGGCCGACCGCACCCCGCAGTCCCTGACTCCCCTCCTGGAGATGTCGGACAAGGACATGGCCGCGGGCCTGATGGACGCCCCGTGGCCGCCGGTGTATCCGAAGATGCCCAACGAGCCCCCGCGCGTGCAGCCGAGCAAGGCCCGCAAGGACACCGACTAGCGCCACCGCACGTGGCGAGGGATTCCTACCACGTCACCGATTCGGCACGGAGCCGACCAGCCCGCCGTCGATCACCAGATCTTGGCCGGTGATGTAGGAGGCGTCGTCGGAGGCCAGGAACGCGACCGCGGCGGCGACGTCGTCCGCGTGGCCGACCGTCCCCAGCGGGACCTGCGCGGCGTTGCGCTCGTCGGCTTCCGGATCGGCGTTGGCGCTGCGGTACATCTCCGTATCGATGAAGCCGGGACTGACGGAGTTGACGCGAATTCCGCGCGGGGCCAGGTCGGAGCCGAGCGTCCGGGCGAGATTGTGGACCGCGGCTTTGGTCGCCGAATACACCGACGCGATCGGTAGTCCGCGATGCAGTGTCCACGAGGCGTTGAGGATGATCGCGCCGCCCTCCCGCAACAGCGGCACCGCCTTCTGCACGGTGAAGAACACGCCTTTGAAATTGACGTCGCTGGAGTGATCGAAGTCGGCTTCGGTGAGTTCGGCGCTGGGCTTGAATACGCCCGTGCCGGCGTTGGCGAAGACGGCGTCGAGGCTGCCGCGCCAGGTCTCGATGCGGCGCATCAGGGCGTCGAGGTCGGTCAGGTTCGCGGCGTCGGCCCGCACGGCCAGCAGGCGTTCGCCCGCGGCGAGCGTCTCGACCGCGGTGGCGAGGCGGCGGTCGTCGCGGCCGGTGATGATGACGTAGGCGCCCTCGTCGAGCAGGCGCCGAGCCGTGGCCAGACCCATCCCGGAGGTACCGCCGGTGATCAGAACTGTTCGATTGGTGAATCTCTTCATGCATCCGATCGTGGGCCGCCGGCCTCGCGATCAGCAGTGCTGGTCGAACATGGGTCTGTCAGCACCACCCAGCAGCCCCGTGAGCCGCTGCTCGGTCGGGGTGTCGGCGGCCGGCGTATGCAGCATCAGCCGGTGACCCGGCAGCTCGGGCAGGGTCAGCGTGGTGTAGTCGAAGAGGAGTTCACCGACCTGCGCGTGCACGACGGCCTTCCTGCCGGAAGTGGCCGCACCGATGCCGTGTTCTGCCCAGATCTCGGCGAATTCCGCACTGGCGGAACACATGTTGGTCGCGATCCGGCCGAATTCCGGGTCGTCGGGGTAGCGCGCGGCATCGGCCCGGAACTGGCCCGCAGGACCCGCGCGATGGCGTCCAGCACGTCGGCGGAGATATTGATCTCCCGTCCCTGCTCCAGCCACGTGTACCAGGACACGCCCACCCCCGCCAGCACCGCGACCTCCTCGCGGCGCAAGCCCGGCGTGCGACGTCCGCGCGAGTCCCCGACGGCCATCCCGGCCGCGGCCGGTGTGATCCGAGCCCGCCGCGACCGCAGGAACTCCCGCATCTCGGCCGCGCGCCGCGCCCGGGCCTCAACGGGAAGCTTGGCGATCTCCATCAGCCCAGGGTAGATCCCCGATCCGCGACGGCCGCCCAGGCCCACTGCTAGATCGGCGATTTCGGGGGTACGGCCAGGAGTAGGGATGCGCGCCGGTCGAATTCGGCGGCCGACACCGCCGATCCCCCGAGGATCGGCGCCGG